>NZ_JAMXEX010000003.1:380003-406318 GCF_025370775.1 Ancylothrix sp. D3o
AATTCTACTTACTATCAACCCCCTAAATGCCGGTGGCGGTGGTGGAGCCGGTGACGGTGGCGGTGGTGGAGCCGGTGACGGTGGTGGCGGTTCTGTCGGTGACGGTGGCGGTGGAGCCGGTGATGGTGGTGGAGCCGGTGGCGGTGGTTCTGTCGGTGACGGCGGCGGTTCTCCCGGTGATGGCGGTTCTGTCGGTGATGGCGGTGGTTCTGTCGGTGACGGCGGCGGTTCTGTCGGTGACGGCGGAACGACAGAAAATCAACCGCCTATCTTTACAGGTACCAACCAATTCAGCATCAATGAAGACACCCCCGCCATTATTCCCAACCCCTTGAACTTCAGCACTGATCTTGATGGCGATCCTCTCAGCATTATCGACTTCAGCCAACCCAACAACGGCATTCTAACCCCAAACGAAGACGGCACATTTACTTATACACCCAACCCCAACTTTAACGGCACCGACAGCTTCACCGTAGTCATTTCCGATGGCAAAGGAGGCACAACAACCACCACAATTCTACTCACAATCAACCCCGTAAATGATTCACCGATAGCCTCAAACTACAACTACATCATCAACGAAGACGCACCTGTTCTCCTTAACGAGATCCTAGAAAATAACAGCGATGTAGATGGAGATCCGCTCAATATTACCGAATTTACTGGCGCGCAAAATGGAACCATTACAAACAACCCAGACGGCACATGGACTTATATACCAAACCCAAATTTTAGCGGCCAAGAAACCATTACTTACACCGTTTCTGATGGAAACGGAGGCTTATCAACCGGCACCATTAACCTCAGCGTAACCCCCCTTAATGACCCTCCCACAATCAGCGCCATTCCCGACCAAATTACTGCCCAAAACACCCCCACAATTCCCATTACCTTTAATGTCACAGATGTAGAAACACAACCAGCAAATTTAACCCTAACAGCCAGCGCCGCCAATCCTAACTTGGTGCAAACCATCAATATCATTCCAGGCAACACTGAGAACGACCGGCAGATCAGCATTACCCCCGTACCCGGACAATTGGGCACCACAACCATTACCCTGACTGTCAATGATGGCACCACAACCACCAGCCAGACATTTAACTTCACCGTGCAAGCCTTGCCAGTGGCAAACGCCGACAACGCCGGCCCTGTATTTTTACGCACTCCCTTAAAAATTCCCATTTCCCAACTACTCGCCAACGATACCGATGCAGACAGTACCCTAAATTTCATCGGAGTTTCTAACGCCGTTAATGGCACAGTCTCCGTTGATCAAGAGGGCATGATTACCTTTCAAGCCAATCCTAATTTTTCTGGCACCGGCAGTTTTGAGTACACCATTAGCGATGAAAGCGGCAACCGTGCCACCGCCACCGTCACCATTCCCGTCATTTCCGAAGTGTCTTTATCCGCTATTGTCACAGGAGTTAATTTGCCGGTGGGAGTTGGCGGTTTTGGAGTATTTGGAGAAGCAGCCGGAGACAATGCTGGCTGGTCTGTTGGCGGAATTCAAGACCTCAACAATGATGGGTTTGCTGATTTACTCGTCAGTGCTCGCAATGCCGATCCCAACGGACTTATCAACGCCGGTAAAGCTTATGTTGTCTTTGGTAAAACCGATGGGGGACTGGTTTCTCTGACTTCTCTTTCTGCTGGAAACGGCGGTTTTGTCATTAATGGTGAAATCCCAGGCAGCCAAACAGGTCAGCAATTTAGTCAGGAAATCAGTACAGCCGGCGATTTTAATGGCGATAACATCCCTGATCTGATTCTGGGTGAGCCAACCATTAGCAACGGTGCCGGTAAAACTTATATCATCTTTGGCAAAAGAGATCCTCTCGACACCACAGCAGTCAACCTCAGTAACATTAGTCAGGGAATTGGTGGGTTTGCTCTGCTCGGTGAAACGGGTGGCAATGCAACGGGAAATTCTGTCAGTGATGCAGGTGATGTCAATGGCGATGGTTTAGCCGATCTCATCGTAGGCGCTCCTAATGTCGCAATTGGTACAGCCAACGAAACCGGAAAAGCTTATGTGGTTTATGGCACCACTAACCCATCGTCTATCAATTTAACGGCAGTGGCAGCAGAAATTGGCGGTTTTGCCATTAATGGAGAATTTGCAGCAGATAACTCTGGGGCTTCGGTGCGGAGTGCCGGCGATGTCAACGGCGATGGCTTTGCCGATGTCATCGTTGGAGCACGGTTTAATGATTCAAACGGTAGGGATAATAACGGTAAATCCTACGTTGTTTTTGGCCGCCCTAATGTTGGCTCTGTCAACCTGTCTTTTGTCGCTGCCGGGACCGGTGGTGGTTTTGCCATAGCTGGTTTAAATAGCAATGAGCGGTCGGGTACTTCGGTTAGTAATGCCGGTGATGTCAATGGCGATGGTTTGGCCGATGTGATTGTCAGTTCACCAGGGGCTAGTGCCAATGGAGTCACCAATTCCGGTAAGGCTTATGTGATTTTTGGCAAAACCGATCCTGGCGTCGTGAATTTAAGCACCATTGAAGCAGGAAGCGGCGGTTTCGTGATGAATGGGGTAGCAACAAATGATTATGCTGGGGATACAGTACGGTCTGCCGGTGATATCAATGGGGATGGTTTTGACGATCTGGTGGTGGGTGCGCCACGCGCTGACCAAATCATAGGCAACCAACTACAGGTAAATTTAGGCAAGACTTTTATCGTTTTTGGTAAAAGCAATACAGCCCAAGTCAATTTAAGTTCGGTAGTCGCTGGTAATGGGGGTTTTTCCTTGACCGGCGAAGTGCCTGGAGATTATATGGGCCGGTCTGTGCGCGTGGCAGGAGATGTCAATGGCGATGGTTTTGATGATTTAGTGGTGGGTTCACGATTTGCTGATGTGAACGGATTACCGGATGCCGGTAAGTCTTATGTTGTCTTTGGTGGTAATAGCACCGGCGCGGTTTCTTTACCGGGAACCCCAGGCAATGATATTCTCACCGGCACCACTGCGGCAGAAGTTTTAGTCGGAGGTTTTGGCAATGATATCTTGATTGGCGCTGGTGGTGCTGATGTGCTTTACGGCGGCGCCGGTAATGATGTCCTAGCTATCAGCAGTGCTGATTTCGGGCGTGTCAATGGTGGAGAGGGCATTGATACTTTACGTCTCGATGGGTTGAGTCTCAACTTGACGGCTATTGCTGATCTCAGGCTTTCGAGTATTGAGCACTTTGACCTTTCAACTAACGCTAATAACAGCCTGATTCTTTCTGGACGCGAGGTTTTGAATTTGGCGACGATTTCAAATCAAGCGGTGATTGATGGCGTTTCAGGAAATACCTTAACTCTGGCCGATGGACTAAATACATGGCAAAACGCCGGCTCAACAACGTTTAATGGCTCAAGTTATAACTTATACCAACAGGGGTTTGCTTCTGTGCTAGTTGATCCTGAGATTACGGTTTTGTAAACTCGGTGGTTGGTGGGGGCCGGTTTTTCTCCCCCCCGTAACCTCTCGACCATGATCCGACTCTCCATAGGACTTAACCCCCACCTCACCAAAATCCACCCTCCCAGGCGTAAAAAACCCTTAAAAATTTTCTCCCCTCCTTTTTAACCCTGATGGGGAGGATTTGGTGTCAATCCTGACAGAACTTAAACTCCCAGAGTGCCTTGATAGGAATGTTGTAGAATGCTGAAAATTTTTGAGCATTTTAGAGGATTTGACATCCGCTTAACCCCTAAAATTGGGTAGTATCCTCGCCCAGCTTGGAAAAAACCTATGAGTTCCCTAGTCCACTCCTCAGATCAGGCCATCATTGTTTCCTCATCCGATCTGTTCTTGCGACACCGCCTCAAAGTTGTAGAGGACTTATGGGAGTCTGTTCTGCGCTCGGAATGCGGTCAGGAACTCGTAGACTTGTTGCAACGCCTGCGGGATTTATGTTCCCCAGATGGTCAAGCGCCGGAAGTATTGGGTGCGGAAGTGTTGAGCGTTATAGAAAAATTGGATCTCAATGAGGCAATTCGTGCGGCCCGCGCTTTCGCCCTATACTTTCAGCTAATTAATATCGTTGAGCAACACTATGAGCAACGCGAACAACAACAGATGTATGCCGGCACTAAAGGGGTGGGATCACAAATTTTCCCTAGACCGGAAGTGGAAGCCCACAGCGGCGGGCCGGAAGCTGACTTACTAGAAAAAAGTTGGCTAGAACAAAACAGTCCCCACCGCGAAGCCGGCACATTTCGTAGTTTATTCCCGAAGTTGCAAAGTCTTAATGTTCCGCCAAAACAGATCCAAAAGTTACTCGACCATCTCGATGTTCGTTTGGTCTTTACAGCCCACCCTACGGAAATTGTCCGCCAAACAATTCGCTCTAAACAGCGGCGCATTGCTAAAGTTCTCCAACAGCTTGATAGTTTAGAAGAAAATTCTGGCTTATTGCTGGAAAGTTCGCCGCTTTCTCCTGAAATCAATGCTCATTCTATTGAAACTGAGTCAAATTGGGAAAGGGAGGCTTTAATCGAGCAGCTAACTCAAGAAATTCGGCTTTGGTGGCGCACGGATGAGTTACATCAATTCAAACCAGAAGTGCTTGATGAAGTTGAATATACTCTCCACTACTTCAATGAGGTTTTGTTTGATATAATGCCGCTTTTGTATGAGCGGTTGCAGCGCTCTCTAAAAGCGTCGTTTCCTTATTTGAAACCACCCCGCTATAACTTCTGCCATTTTGGTTCATGGGTGGGTTCCGACCGCGATGGCAACCCTTCGGTAACTCCCAAAATTACTTGGCAAACGGCTTGTTATCAGCGCAATTTGGTTCTGGAAAAATATTGTCAATCTATCAAAAATCTCACTCAACTATTAAGTTTAAGTTTGCATTGGAGTGAGGTTTTACCAGAGTTACTTGAATCTTTGGAACAAGACCGGCAACAATTACCAGACATTTACGAACAGTTGGCAATTCGTTATCGCCAAGAACCCTACAGGTTGAAAATGGCGTATGTTCTCAAACGCCTAGAAAATACCCGCGAACGCAATTTAGGTCTGTATAAATCCGATGATTGGCAACAACACAGACGCGAACCAACCACCCCTGGGGCTTATGGTTCTGGGGCAGAATTTTTAGCGGAATTACGTTTAATTCAACGCAATCTCAGCGCCACCGGCTTGAAATGTCGGGAACTCGATACACTGATTTGTCAAGTTGAAATTTACGGTTTTAATTTGGCAACTTTAGATATTCGTCAAGAGTCTTCTCGTCACAGTGAGGCGATAGAAGAAATTGTAGAATACTTGCAACTCTTACCGAAACCTTATAGTAGCTTGACCGAAGAGGAGCGAGCAACTTGGTTAGCGCAAGAATTGCCGAATCGTCGTCCGTTAATTCCTCCCGATCAACCATTTTCTGAGAAAACCCGCGAGGCGATTGAAACGTTCCGCGTCATTAAAACTTTACATCAAGAATTTGGGGAAGAAATTTGCCAAACCTACATCATCAGCATGAGCCATGATGTAAGTGATTTGTTGGAGGTTTTGCTGCTGGCAAAAGAGGTGGGTTTATATGACCCTGCCACCGGCATCGGTATGCTACAAGTGGTGCCGCTTTTTGAAACGGTGGAAGATTTAAAACGGGCTCCGCAAGTAATGGCAAAAATGTTTCAATTGCCGTTTTATCGGGCTGTGCTTGCGGGGGGTTATCAGAAACTCGAAGCGCAAGAAGAGGAAGCAGTAAAAGGCTTACCTTCTTCCTATCCGACAGTGCTACAAGAAGTGATGCTGGGATATTCGGATAGTAATAAAGATTCGGGTTTTCTCAGCAGTAATTGGGAAATTCATAAAGCTCAAAAAGCTTTACAAAGTATCGCGGAAGTTTGTGGCGTTGGGTTACGAATTTTTCACGGACGCGGTGGTTCGGTGGGACGCGGTGGGGGCCCTTCGTATGAGGCGATTTTGGCTCAACCTTGCCGGACAATTGATGGACGAATTAAAATTACTGAACAAGGCGAGGTTTTGGCTTCAAAATATACGCTTCCTGATTTGGCAGCCTATAATTTAGAAACCATTGCAACGGCGGTTATTCAAGCAAGTTTGCTGGGCACCGGCTTTGATGATATCCAGCCTTGGAATGAAATTATGGAAGAGTTATCAACTCGCTCTCGTGAACATTATCGGGCCTTAATTTACGAACAACCCGATTTTGTTGAATTCTTCCATCAAGTCACGCCAATTGATGAAATTAGTCAGCTTCAAATTTCTTCCCGTCCTGCCCGCCGGCGGAGTGGCAAAAAGGATATCACGGCTCTGCGGGCGATTCCCTGGGTATTTAGCTGGACGCAAACGCGGTTCTTGTTACCTTCCTGGTATGGCGTAGGAACGGCTCTCCAATCGTTCTTAGATGAGCATCCAGAAGAAAATATGAAACTTTTACGTTATTTCTACTTCAAATGGCCTTTCTTTAAGATGGTTATTTCTAAAGTGGAAATGACGCTTTCTAAGGTTGATTTACAAATTGCTCATCACTATGTGCGGGAGTTGGGGAAACCTGAAGATAGCCTACGTTTAGAGGCGTTGTTTGAGCAAATTGCAACTGAATATCACTTGACTCGTGATTTAGTTCTGCAAATTACCGACCACAAGCGCCTTTTGGATGGCGATCCAACTCTGCAACGTTCTGTGCAATTACGCAATGGCACAATTGTTCCTCTGGGTTTATTACAGGTTTCTCTGTTAAAACGTTTACGTTCGCATGGCAGTTTATCGGCGCCGGGTGTAATTCATTCTCGTTATAGCAAGGCGGAATTGTTACGCGGTGCGCTTTTGACGATTAATGGCATTGCTGCCGGTATGCGAAATACAGGTTGATTTGCAAAGGGCGGTTGCCAAACTGCCCAAACCTTAGAAACCGGGTTTCTCAGTAGAGATTTTTTGATGAGAAACCCAGTTTTTTTGCCTAAGTCGGTTGGCAAGCTGCCTAAAAAGCTAAATTATAAGGTAGACAAAATTCTTGCCTTAATCCTTCATACTGAATGACAATGCTGAAAAACAGAGTTTTAATTTGTAGCCTGATCGCTTTGAGTTCAGGCTTTTTTTGTTCTTATTTAGGCGGACAATTAAGTGTGAGTGCTCGCACAAATCAATGCCAGAATAAAAATCTCTGGGGCTTGGAAAAAATTTGCAGTACGGTGATGACAGCACCGGCATGGTTTCAAGGTAGCAGCACCGGCATTTGGGTGGGAACAATTCTCGGTGCTTTTATTGCCGGTTCTGTAACTCGTAGTGGTAAAACTTTGTAGGGATCTGCTCACCGGCAAACGTAGGGGCTGGTTGGTATGTGGGAATCTGCCCACCCTGCGCTATAACAAAGTATGCAGCCAAAAAGACTTAATTGCGAGGTAATTTTTATGGTGTGGGTAAGTAAATGGCAGTCTAAAATATCTTTGCCGGCAATTTCAACAATTGTTTTTTCTGGCTTAATTCCTTGGCTAATTACACCGGCAGTAAATGCTCAATCTCGCTTTAAAGATATTCAGGGACATTGGGCGCAATCTTGTATCGAACAGTTAGCAAGTCGCAATATTATTGGCGGCTATCAAGATGGTACATTTCGCCCCTCAGAACCGATGATGCGGGTAGAATATGCCGTTTTATTAGATAAAGCTTTTCCTAATATGCCGGCGCTGCGTGAAGAGGTGCGCTTTATCGATCTTCCTACCGATTATTGGGCTACACCGGCCATTACTCGCGTTTATCGGGCTAATTTTTTATCTGGTGCTTCGGAGAGTGTTTTTAACCCTACTCAAAAAGTCCAAAGACTACAAGTATTGTTAGCTTTGGTGAGTGGTTTGCGCTATTCCGCAAGTGCCGGTTCAGCCGAAAAAGTTAAGTCGGCTTTTAATGATGCGGCGGATATTCCTAATAACGCTCTTCCGGCAATTGCGGCGGCGACAGAACAGCGGATTGTTGTAAATTATCCTGATATATCTTTGCTCAATCCTAATAAAGAAGCGACGCGCGCAGAAGTAGCAGCGATGGTTTGCCAGGCTTTAGCAAAAGGTCAAGTAGCGGTTGTTCCTCCCCAATATATTGCTCAATTAACGCCGGTTTCTGCGCCGACAGCAATGCGAAAAACGCAAGTTGTGGAGGCTGGAAAAATTCGGGCGGAGTTTTCCTTTCAAGCCGAAGAATCTGCGGAAATTGGCAAAGATTTACGCTTAAAAATTATGCGGGGCGGAGTGAGTGTTCTCGATGAGCCGGTTTTGCTTTCAACACGCAAATTAATTCAAGGTTCTGAGTCTGCAAATCGTGTTGCAGAAGGTCGATTTTTAAATTTAGCGGTTCGTGATATTGATGCGGATGGGGAAGCGGAGGTGATTGTAGATTTGCTTTCGGTGAATCGCAATGAGCCTTGTTGCGCTTATACCTATATTTACCGCTTTGAACCGGCAGAAAATAAATACTCTCGTTTAGAGCAGTTTTGGGCAAATGTTGGTTATGAAGTGCGGGATGTTGAAGGCGATGGAGTGATTGAGTTTGAAAGTTTAGATAGCCGCTTGGTTGAGGTTTTGGATCTGTCGCCGGCGGATGCTCGTTTTCCTAAACGCATTTGGCAATATCGCCAAGGAAAAATGGTAGATGTGACGCGCCGATATCCCCAGTTAGTGTATGATCACGCTAAACAAATGTGGCAAGAATTCCAAGCCCGTCGCGCTCAAAAACAAGAGGTTCGAGGGGTTTTGGCTGCTTATTTGGGGAATAAATATTTGCTGGGTGAAGAAGAGGAAGGTTGGGCTTTGGTTGAAAAAATTTATCAGGAAAATGATGCTCAAGATTATTTCCAAAGCTTACGCAAATTTTATGACGATTTAGGATATAACTCTGCCTCCAATTAGGCCGGTGTTTTAAGTTTCTAATCTGCTTACCCCAGAATCTATTTTTCCAGATAAAAGCCTGGTTTCTTTAAGAAGCCGGTTTTTTTTATATCAGCACTCAATCGAAAGGTATATATCCAGGGTATGATGTTTTGCAAATAAGTGTTGCTTTTTTGTTACCAGAAGTTACAAATCATTGAAAAACTGGCAAAGTCATGTTTTTTTTGTTAAACAAATGTGACTTTCGTTCGCCATTTAATTTAGATGTGCTTAAAATAAAAAGTATGTGGGGCTAAGAGCGAACAACCTATCGCAGTAGTAAGTGTGAATTTCAATACTTATCTGCCCCAGGTTCCTTGCGCCCTATGGCGTTTGTAACAGCACCGTGAATGATCTATAAAGAGAGGGCTTTATGTCAGAATTGAGTTCTAGTGTTTCGATTCCTAATTCTCTTCAAGAAATCGAACAGGCGATTAAACGCTACCGCAATAGTGATGTGAGTGGTGCAGAGTTGTTGCGTTTGTGGGAGGCGATCCGCGATGCTTCTTTAAATCAAACTTTTTCTCCTGATGAGCAAACGGATCAAGTCGCTGGTGACCACAGTTATTAAAGCAAACGAGTTTTAGTTTAATCTAAACTCCTCTCTGATTCTACGGGGGGAGTTTTGTTTTTGGATGGCCGGTTAAAATAAAAAAAAATAAAAGCAAAGAAAGAAAGTGTTTTTTTATGTGTGGAAGATATACTTTAACTCGGTTGGCTGAGGACGTTGGGCGAATAGTTCAAGCCAGCATCAATTCAAATTTAAAACCACGATATAATATTGCCCCAACTCAGCCGGTAGCAACAATTTTGCAACCAAAATCGGGGAAAGAAAGAGAATTGAGGATTTTACATTGGGGGTTAATTCCGAGTTGGGCAAAAGATGAAAGTATGAGTGCGCGGATGATTAATGCTAGGGCGGAAACGGTGGCAGAAAAACCTTCTTTTCGCAGTGCTTTTAAGCGGCGCCGGTGTTTGGTTGTGGCGGATGGGTTCTATGAATGGCAGACCCAGGGAAAAAAGAAACAACCGTTTTATTTTAAGCTTAAAAATGGGGAAATTTTTGGATTTGCCGGCTTGTGGGAACACTGGGAAAAAGACGGCAATGTTGTAGAGTCTTGTACAATTATTACCACAAATGCTAATGACTTGATGCAGCCTATCCATGATCGAATGCCGGTGATTTTGCACCCAAAAGATTATGATTTGTGGTTAGATCCAGACCAAGAAAAAGTGGACGTTTTACAGGGTTTGTTGCAGCCGTATTCTCAGGAAGAAATGACGGCTTATCCGGTAAGTACAATCGTTAATAAGCCCGCTAATGATAGCCCGGAATGTGTGGAGCCGGTGGCCGTATGATGGGGGTTGGAGGCAATTAAACCGGTTCTCTCTTGCCAGATATGTGTAATTCTGTTAAGAAAATGCGGTGAAAAATAAAAACGTGCCGACAAAAAGCAGTATATTTTTCACAGAAGAGTACCAAGAAATTTAGTGCCAAACATTATCGCAATCATCAACGGCAAGGGAGGCGTCGGCAAAACTACGACAGCCATCAATTTAGCGGCCACCTTGTCAGAAAAAAAACGAGTCCTGCTTGTCGATGCAGATCCCCAAGGGTCTGCCGGTTGGTGGGTAGAACGCAGCCAAAATGATATAGGATTTGATATATCTCAAGAAACAAATCCTAAACTTTTAGGACGTTTGAGAAACGTAGAAGGCTACGAATTAGTAGTCGTAGACACGCCGCCAGCCTTGCGGTCTCAAGCCCTAGCCGCCGTCGTAGGTTCCGCAGATTATATCGTTTTGCCAACCCCACCGGCACCAATGGACTTAGCCGCCCTCATTGAGACAGTAAAACAAGCGATAATGCCGGTGGGAACCGCCTATCGAGTATTGCTAACCAAAGTAGACTCTCGCAGTTTAGGAGAAGCATTAGAAGCACAAAACACCCTTTTAGAATTAGGAATTCCCGCTTGCCATGCTTTTGTTCGCACTTATAAAGCACACGAACGAGCAGCACTTGATGGCTTACCCATCACAAAATGGCGGGGAAAAAATGCCAGAGAAGCCGAAGCAGACTACCGCCGAGTTGCAGATGAATTACAGCGTGATTGGAGGAAAAAATAATGGCAACTAAAAAAAGTTTAGGCGATTTATTGCGTGAAGAAGTCCAAAAAAGCTCTGACGCAGACGAAAAACCGGCAGAAGCCGTAAACGTCGAAATATTAGACACAGCAACTCCAGAAAAACTGCCGACAACAGCCAAGAATTCTGAAGTCAATAATTCTGAACTTGAAACAACTATTGCTCAACTTCAAGATTCACTGGAAGACCAAGTAAAAAAAGAAGACTCCTTGCAAAAACAAATTAAAACCTTAAAATCTGACTTAAAAAAAGCCAGTGAACAAGCCGAGGAAAAACAAAGTTATTTACAAGACCAAATCAACGCCATAAAGTTAACACTTGAAACAAAAAACTCAGAACTTCAAAAACTCCACAAACAACTAGAAAAAGCCAACTCCCTAAAAACTGAATTAGAAAAAGTCAAAGAAGAAGCGAGACAACTTGCTGAATCAAATAACGCCTTGGAAGAAAAGCTAAAAACCCTGACACCGGCCAAAAAACCAACCTCAGTGGCCAAAAAACAAACCTCAGCCATAAGCACAAGCAGCCCGAAAGGCCGGTTTTTAAATTTCCCCGATCAAAGACAGGACGATCCCGCAGACTTTGCCTCAAATACCTGGTTACTTGATTAAAAAACAGCCCATAAAAAAAACAGAGGAAACAGATAATCTCTGTCTCCTCTATTTTTTACTCTGTATGCTGTGGCTGAAAAAAACCTGTCTACAGACATTAACCCGTCACAGCTTGTTGTTGCAAAAAGCCAACAATCCCCGCTTTTTCAATTAACCCAACCACAACGCCATTATCTGTAATCACCGGCAACTCAGTGATTTGATTTTTTTCAAACAACATCACTACATCTAATAACGACTGTTCTGGTTTAATTGCCATTTCAAAATTCACCGGCTGCATTAAATCTCCCACCAAAACTTGAGGCCATTCATTTGTAGGAATTGCTCGCATTGCATCAACTGCAATTTCACCTGACAACCGGCCTAATTCATCGACTATTAAAAACTTTCGCCATTCCCGTTTGCCAATAATATACTCATTCGCAAACTCTCTGAGGGAAATATTAGCAGGAACGATAGGGCTATTGGGTGTAACTGCTTGTTCAGCTTTAAATGCAGCTAATTTATTTTGTACCCGTGCCCCTTGAGCAGCACCACCGGCATTTTGCAGCAAAAATAAACCGATTAAAGCATACCAAAATCTGCCTGAAAATAACCCGCCAATAATCGCTAACCATCCAAAAATTTGCCCAACTTTTCCAGCAAACTCTACGCCTTTATAGGGGCTGCCGGTGATTTTCCAGACAATTGCTTTGAGGATGTTACCACCATCCAAAGGTAAGCCCGGAATTAAGTTAAATAAAGCTAAGGCTAAGTTAATCGCCGCTAATAACCCCGTGATTGCAGCGCCTACCGCAGAGGTGCTGGTGGCGAAATTAAGCGCCGTAAACACCGCACATAATAAAAAGCTGACAAGGGGGCCGGCAATCGCTACCCAAAATGCCTCGCCCGGAGTTTTTGACTCTCTATCTAAACTCGCAACTCCGCCAAATAAAAATAAAGTAATTGATTTAACGTCTATACCTTGGCGGAGGGCTACAAAACTATGCCCTAATTCGTGGGCCAATACTGAGGCAAATAGCAAGAGGGCGACTATAAATCCTAATCCTAATGGCATCAGGCCGGTCAGTTCTGTAAATTTTCCTAACTCGCTGCTGTAGGTGAGGGTAAATAAACCCAACACTATAAACCACGAGAAATGTACATAAAATGGTATCCCGAATAAATTACCCACCCGAAAAGAGCCTTGCATTATCCTACCTCTATTTTAATTTTTAAAAGGTTTTTGCCCCTGTGTTCTTATCGTAACGAAATGTAAATTTATTTTACGTTTTGACCCATGCGTGTTAGCCGTCGGTTTAGGTTCGGTTTTGCGATCTATGATGATTTTAAATAATAACATTTGGTTTGACAACTATGCCAAAAAGTTTTTTACTTAGCCGGCTTTTGCTTCGTTTTCCCCCTCAGTACAGCGCCTTGGTACAAGATTTATCAGCGGTTGCTTTTACGCCCGATGGCAGTTTGTGGGTTGGTTCCGATGAAACAACTCATTTAGAACGACTTTCACCGGCCCAACCTTATATTTTTGACAACCATCATTCGTTTAATTTGAAGGATTTTCTTACCCTAGAAACTGCCGACGAAGAAATTGATATTGAGGGATTATGTTATGAAGGGGGATATCTTTGGCTTTGCGGTTCCCACAGCCCTAAACGCAAAAAAGCCAAGGGCAAAAGCACCCAGGATGATATGGAAAGATTGGCAACTATTAAAACAGAAAAAAATCGTTACTTTTTGGCGCGTGTTCCTTCCCGAAATGGGGAGTTATTCAAGTCGTTTTCCGATCAAAACTTAGTTTTAACGGCTGCTAGTTTGAAAACCACAGAAAACGGCAACTTATTAACCGATGCTTTGCTAGATGATCCTCATTTAGGCTTATCTATAAAAGCCGGTATCCCCAGCAAAGAAAATGGCTTTGATGTCGAAGGATTGGCCGTTTGTGGCGATAAGATTTTTTTAGGGCTGCGGGGGCCGGTTTTGCGGGGTTGGGCCGTGATTTTAGAGTTAGAAGTAAAAGAATTGGAACCGGGAATTTTAGGTTTAAAAAACATCGGTGACAAGGGAGAATTTTACCGAAAACATTTCCTTGATTTGAATGGTTTGGGAGTGCGAGAATTGTGCATTGATGGGGAAGATTTAATCATTCTGGCCGGCCCGACAATGACCGTTGATGGAGACTTAAGGGTATTTCGTTGGCAGCAAGTTTTAAATCGCGGCAAACATACCTTAACCAGCCAAAAAAGCGGAGAATTAGAAGTATTATTTGATTTACCCTTCACAATAGGCGGAGATCGTGCCGAAGGTTTATCATTGATGTCTTGTTTGGGGGAAGAAAAAGCGCTTTTGGTTGTTTATGATTCGCCTTCTCAAGATAGAATGGTCGGAGAAAGTGGAGTATTTGCAGATGTATTTAGGCTGAGTAAAAACAGCAAAGATGAGGCGATATTCCCTAGCTAAAAAAAACCGAGGGAAATCAGCTTAAATGAAAATCTTATAATTTTTCCTGATCCCCTCACCGGCCCAAATTATGAAACGCAGCATCGAAGTCTCTCAAAACCTTGCCGACTTATTAGAAAAATATCTCCAAGACAGAAGCCAAGAATAAATCTTTTTCTTGCGGTAACAAGTTATGATTGGGTCTTTTTTTCGGCTTAAAACTATCAATTTTCAAGGTTTTTAAAAACCCGAAATCCCAATTAAAACATTACCAAAATATCATTCTTTCTAAATCTAACTTGGATGCCACATCAATCAAATTTTCCTTATTCGTAACATCTGCCAAAAAAGGTAAACATCCCAAAACCGGCACCCCCGTAAATTGTTCAATCATATAAGCCGGTGTCCACTGATCAATTTCCTCCTGCGTGCGAGGTTCGCTACAATTCAACACAATTCCCCGCAACCGCATCCCCGTTTGTCTCGCCAAAGCCACACTCGTCACCGCCTGAGAAATAGCCCCCAAACGCACCGGCACCACCAACAACGCCTCTAGCCCCCAATCCCGCCCGATATCCGCCACCGTCAACTCATGCGTCACCGGCGAACCCAACCCCCCTAGCGCCTCAACCAGCAGCAAATCACAACGTTTTTGCAACCCCACCAAAACCGGCCATACTTTCTCCAACTCCACCCGGCGGTTTTCCAAATCAGCGGCCAGCGGTGGAGCAAGCGGAGCAGCAAAATATAAAGGATTTAATTCTTCAGCAGTTTGAGGTAATTCAAACAACTTTAAATAAAACTCCCTGTCACCCTCTCCCGACTGAAGCGGTTTCATAATTCCTAAGTTTTGATTAGGATGATACTTTTGCCAATAAGCCGCTAAGGCAGACGTTAAAATTGTTTTGCCTGCATTGGTATCGGTGCCGGTGATAAATAAGGTTTTGCTCATCTTTTTTAGCGTCATTACTTGACAAAAATTTCAAAATGTGATATCAGCTTGTTGGGTGAAAATTCCCAACATTTTATTATGGCTGAGTTTGGTTTAGCGTGGGTGTAGGGGAAGTAGGTTCGGGAATTAAATTAGGTTCGCGTTTAGGCGTAGGTTCAGGTGTAGGTTCAGGTGTAGGTTCCGGTGTGGGTTCCGGTGCCGGTGTGGGTGTCGGTTCAGGTGCCGGTGTCGGTGTCGGTTCAGGTGCCGGTGTGGGTGTCGGTTCAGGTGCCGGTGTGGGTGTCGGTTCAGGTGCCGGTGTAGGTGTAGGTGTCGGTTCGGGTGTCGGTGTCGGTGTCGGTTCGGGTGTAGGTTCAGGTGTGGGAATTGGTTCGGGAATTGGTTCGGGAATTGGTTCGGGAATTGGTGCGGGTTCAGGGTTAAAAGTCGGAATCGGTTCGGGAATAGGCAGAGGTGCCGGTGCAGACAGAGTAATTTCAAGTTGATAATTTGTATTCAGCCCACCGGGGAAAGGCTTTAAGTTAATCGTATAATCACCGCCAGCAATAACAACATTTTGCCAAACCGGCACCGCTTGCACACCAGAAACACTTTTACCATCGGGTGCCAAAATTGTAATTAAAACTCCATTTCCAGCAACCTTTAAAATATCTCCAGGTTGTGCAGAAACCAAATAACTCAGCGGTTCCTGATCCTTAAAACTGCCTTTAACGATTTGTGTTTTTCCCAATTGCAAATTTAAGCGTTTGGGAGTAACTGGTTTCGGGGAAGGTTTAAGCGTTGGTGGTGCTGTTGGCTGAGTCGTGGGTGGGGCAGAAGTTACAACCTTTGGCTTTTCTTCTTCCTCGTTTCCCACAGAACCCACCATACCCCAAACAGCCACACCAACAAAAATCATCGTCACGACACCAACCGCTGAAACTAACACCGGATTATCCCAGATAGAAGACTCTTCCTCGACATTTTGCGGCTGATAGTTGGGATAATTTTGAGCCGGCATTGGTTGGTTGCCAATAGCAACAGTTTTCACGGCAGTTGTTGATGGATTTTGCGGAACTGGTGCAGGAGTGGGTGCAACAGAAAGCGCATCTATCGCCGTAGAAACTTCTCGCGCACTTAAATAACGATCACCAGGCCGGTAGCTCAACATTTTATTTAAAATTGCTGCAAACCGGGGGTCTGTTTTTGCTGAATCTTGCCATTTCCAACTTAAAGAAACATCATCAAAAAGCTCTTGTGGTTCTTTGCCGGTCAGTAATACAATGGCAGTCACCGCCAACGCATATAAATCACTGCTAGGATAAGCGCGTCCGGTTTGAATTTGTTCGCTGGGAGAATAACCCATTTTACCAACCGTTGTAGCCGTGACTCCCGCATCAGGAGAAAGCACACGAGTGGCGATTTCTTTAACAACACCAAAATCAATTAAAACCGGCCATCCATCCCCATCTCGACAGATTATATTATCAGGAGAAATATCACGGTGAATAATACCCCGACTGTGGATATATTCGAGAACCGGCAATAATTGCTTGACTAATTGCACAACTTCTGATTCAGAAAAGTCGGTGGTGGTGATTTTACGTTCCGTTAATAAAGTGCGGTAACTTTTCCCAGCTACATAGTCTTGCAATAAAAACAAACGTCCGTTTTCTTCAAAAGTTGCCCGAAACTGGGGAATTTGGGGATGTTGTATTTGATAGAGTATTTGCGCTTCTCTCTGGAAGAGTTCTTGAGATTTTTGGATAGCGTAGGGGCTGGTTTGAGCAGAAATCAGTTCTTTGAGAGCACAGTGTTCATTGAAGCGGTTGGTATCTTCCACCAAGTAAGTACGACCAAACCCCCCCTGCCCCAATATACTGAGGAGACGGTAACGATTTTGAAGCAGAGTGCCGGTGGGAATAGGAGGTTGCATAATCGGAAGAGATTTTAACAAGACAGACAACTGATCTTACTTCAAATCGAAATCTAGTTATTCCGCCTTGTCGGTCAGTAGTCAGCCTCAATTATAGAGGTTGCCAGTGATCCTGGTACAGTTTGGCAGTTCTCAAAACGCGGTTTCTAATAGAAACTGGGTTTTTGTCGCCGCAAGTTCTAGGAAAACCGCGAGATAAAACTAAGCCGTTATTTGATTAAACCGGCCAAACCCCTAAGTAACAAAATTTTATTTCCGACGCCCCCATTTTAGGGTTAAAAGACTACCAAGCAAACCTAATCCCAGAATCGCGGAAGGTTCAGGCACTTTAGTATTAGAATAAACATCATCGTAAAGGTTAATTGCTACTAAATCCTCTACCGCAGTTAAATCATCCGAAATTGCTACAGCATTCAACATATTTGTTGAGGTTGAAGTTGAGGGGCTACTAGCTGTTGTAATACCGCTGCTAGGGAAGCCGGTGTTTACGACATTTTGAATCCAGTTATTAAGAGAAGATACTCTTGTTACTAATGAACGATCTCCGTAATCTGCCCACAAAGTATTTCTATTGGCGTTTTGAATAACAGAATTAACTCCAGCTAAAAGCCCATTAATAAAAAGTCCGCCGCCGCTATCTCCCGAAGCGATATTATATTCTAAATTTAGGGCAGCATTTGCGTTAAGGCGTGGGTCGGTAAAGTCTGACCACAAAACTTGATCAGACCAGCCAAGTTGTGAACCAAGGTTCATTATATTTTGACCGGCTCTTTTTGTACCAAAAGTGTTAGCAACTTGTCCGGTGGTGCCGGTGCCTCTAAAACCAAATCCTACATAGGTGCCGGTTTGTCCGTTTTCGTTTGTGGCTGTAGATAGAGTTGCAGCGCTGACATTGGTAACATTGCTTGTTAATTGCAAAATTGCCATATCGAAGCCGGCGGTGGGATTACGATTACTGGTTGTCCAGCCGCTATTTTTAACTCCGCTGCCAATATTGTAACGAGTACCGCCTAATGTAAAGGTTCCGCCTATGAGGTTTTGACCGGCTGAGTCTTCTAAGCAATGCGCCGCTGTTAATAAATAATTGGTTCCGATGAGGGTTCCTGAACAGTTCCAGCTACTCGTTGCGCCTCTTAAAGACAGACTGCCTACACTGCTAAAGGAATTTGCTAAGGTTCTATATTGCGTATCTGTACGGTCGTGACGCATTGTGCCAGCGTTGGCGAGTTGGTTGCTGGTTACTGTGGCTACGGTTGCCAAAATAGCTATTATTAGGCGGTTGGCTGGCATAGGAAAACTGTTTAGGGGATGGTAAGATGCTTTTTTTTATTGTTATCAGCCTAGCATTCTTTCCTTTCTTTCCTTTCTCGGCTATCTCCTCTTGGCGAAATCTTTAAAATTACTCTTGTTTTTTAAAGAAACATCTTCCCCCAGCCGCCACAAGGTAGGAGGTGGGTTTGTTTTTAATATCTCTCCCCCTCAGTATTTATTCCCCGCAGTCTCTTTTCCTTGGGAGGAAAGGCGGTTTGATTGCCAAAACAAGTAAAAGTACCTCCCAATCATCGACGATCAATCTTTGGGGAGATGTTGAGTTAAAAAAGCCGGCTATGGCGCTGTCGCGTCAGGCTACGCGAAAGTAAAGAACCGGCCTTTTCACCCTCAACAATTCCCCCCTTAAAACTGGAATTGTGACCGAATATGACCGATAAAAACCGTAGGGTTGTCATCAAAATTGTTTATATTGTTGATGACATAGAAAGCCGGGACAATAGAAACATTATCCGTGACTGGGAAATAATAACTCGCCTCAATATCAAACTGAGTGCCGCCATTTCCTCCCCCAGAAACTAAAAAGTTCCTGCCATCCAAAACATCAAACGGAACTAAAAACGAAAGCGTTGCTAATGCCCCCTGTTTTCCTAAATCAGGAAACGCCAAACCGGCCTGAATTGTTTGGGCATTCACATCGCCACCTTCCCTGTTACTCACCGGATCTAAATGCGTACTCGCATAATAATAGCGACCAAAAACCCCAAATCGTTTAGAAAGTAACCAATCAAAATTAACCCCAAACGTATCTGCCGTTGCATCCTTTAACCGGCCCCCAAAACCATCATCCGCCACGCCCAAAAGCGGCTGAAAGGAAATTTGACCGGCGCCATTTCGGTCAAGATTAGAACGCTGATAAAGCAAACGAATATTTGCCCGATCAGTAGGCTTAAATGTCAACTCCGCCGTAATAGTATTTGTCCCACCAAAAAACCCGACTTGCGGATTAGCAGCAGGGCGAGTTCCAGGTAAAAACTCAATATTTTCTGCTAAATAACCGGCCCGAAATTCCAACCGGGGAGCAATATTCCACTCCACCACAGCACCGGCACCGCGTTTTGTAGCACTTAAAAACGTGCTATTAATCGAGTTAAAACTGCCAGCCCCAGTCACCGGAGAAGTGAAAGCATTGTTATCAAAATGAATGTACCAGTTAAGCTGAGGGCCAACCGTTACTCGGAAATTATCACTAACAGGAAACGAGTAAAAAAGTGAGCGAATTACAAATTGATTGACATTCGTTCCCGAAGTTTGATCAAAAAACGGAGAGCCGGTATAATTAAACTGGCCGGCAGATACAAATTGATTGGCCGGTGAGGTGCCATTTCCGGCTGCAAGTTGCGTAAATAAACTATCCTTGCCGGTGAAAGATGTATTCAGATTCAACCACACCACACCACTCATCGTAGTTTCCGCATCGCCACCGCCAACAGTTCTCACCACCGGCTGATTTGTCAACGGATCTCGCACTGCCGTAAAAGCATCTATTCCTTCTGCTTTCACATTATCACGGGATCTCGCACCCGTAAAATTAAAAACCGCTAAACCAGTTAATTTTGTCGTCGTAGAAAATTGCGTTTCTTCTAATTGTCGGGTGCGAACCTCCAAACTATCAACCCGTCCTCGCAGCATCGCTAATTCTCTGGAAAATTCTTGCATCAACCGCTGCACATTCGCCAAGTCTTCTTGGGTTGCTAAATTATTTGGTTGGCTGCCAATTACTTCTGTGATTCTTTCTAAACAGGCATTTAAACCCGCTGCAAATTCATAGCGCGTCATAGCCCGATTGCCGCGAAATGTCCCATCAGGATATCCCGCTATACAGTTATAACGTTCCACCAAATTTTGCAAGGCTTGAAACGCCCAGTCAGTCGGTTGTACATCCGACAATTGCGAAACAGATGTCACCTGTGGGAACTCTGAATTATCTTCAGCAAAAGGAGTTATTTCCGCAGTTTGAGCATACGCCGGAACAGAAATTAACCCCAATGCAAACAAGGCTGGACTTACTGCAAGAAAATTGCTTAAAATTTTGTACATTGATAGATACAATCATTGTGCGAAGTGGAAAAGAGGAGGAGCGATCCTAGGGTGAAAAGAAATGCTACCTTGTAAAGATAATCATAAAAAGTAACAGAGATTACTAAAATGCAAAACTTCCTGAATTCTCTTCTCGGACGCCATCCAGAAACCATCAAAGCCAACGTAGAAATATACACTTGGCAAACCTGCCCCTATTGTATTCGGGCCAAATTATTACTTTGGTGGAAAGGCGTTAATTACACGGAATACAAAATTGATGGCGATGAAACTGCCAGAGCAAAAATGGCGGAACGCTCGAATGGCCGCCGATCTGTCCCCCAAATTTTTATTAATAATCAACATATTGGGGGCTGTGATGATATCTATCAGCTTGATAGTCAAGGACAACTTGACCCGCTTTTAACACAGCAACCGGCAACTTAAGAAAAAATCATTTCAAAAACTTCTCCCCTCTCACGGGGAGAGAAAGTCAGAAAAACCTTGCTAGGGGGTTAAGTTTTTCAACTTTGCACGAACAAATAAACCATGACTCTTGACGATCCAACCTATCAAAAACACCGCTACTGGATGAAACGAGCCCAGGAACTCGCCACAGATGCGGGGAACGAGGGTGAGGTGCCGGTGGGATGTGTGATCATTGATGGCCAAAACAACCTAATTGCCGAAGGCCAAAATCGCCGCGAACAAGATAAAGACCCCACAGCGCACGCGGAAATTTTAGCTCTCAGAAGGGCCGGTCAAACCTTAAACACCTGGCATCTCAACGACTGTACCCTTTACGTCACCCTTGAACCTTGCCCAATGTGTGCCGGTGCGATTATTCTTGCCCGACTTGGCCTTTTAGTTTATGCTGTCGATGATTTAAAAACCGGCTCAATTCGCAGCGTTGCCAACCTACCCGACAGTTCTGCCTCAAATCACCGTCTGCCGGTCATTGCCGGTATTTTAGAGACACCTTGCCGGCATGAGTTGCAAAGTTGGTTTAGCCGGCGCCGGCCCAAAAACTAATCCCCATACTAAAAACCAATATATGACGAAAGGACAATAACAAAAGTGTCCTTAGCCTCAAACCGAACAGCCACAAATCATTTTAAGGTAAGGTTAAGAATTTAAAGAAGCCCTAAAAAAAATAACAGTCCTTAATCTAACTCTTCCTATTTATACCACCATGCTACAGCTTAATTCTGAAGAAAAATCTGCCATTCAACCAACCGCAAACAAACCGGCGCCGGTTTCTCAAATTTCCCCTTGGTTAATGGCAATTGCTTATCCTCTGATGCGTTTTTTTGTTTTACCTCTTTATTTAGGACGCATTGAAGTCACCGGCCAAGAAAATATGCCAAAAGATGGGCCGGTGATTTTAGCCCCTACTCATCGCGCCCGCTGGGATGCTTTTATGGTTCCCTATGTGAGTGGCCGGCACATCACCGGTCGGGATTTACGCTTTATGGTGACATCGGATGAAGTAACCGGCATCCAAGGGTGGTTTATCCGCAGATTGGGTGGGTTTGCTGTTAATATCAAACACCCGGCAATTTCTAGTTTGCGTCATGGTGTGGAGTTGTTATTAAATCGCTGCATGATGGTAATTTTTCCAGAGGGGGGAGTTTTCCGAGATAACGAACTGCACCCCCTCAAAGCTGGATTGGCTCGCATTGCCATTCAAGCAGAAACAAATTCGCCTGGTTTAGGTGTGCAAATTGTTCCTATCAGTATCCGCTATGGTGATCCTTCGGTAAAATGGTTATCGGGGGTAAAGATTCATATTGGGAAGCCTTTAAAAGTTGCTGATTATTGTCAATCTCACAGCAAACAAAACGCACAGAAGTTAACTAATGATCTGCAAAAAAGTCTCGAAGAGTTAGATATTTTAAATGTTTTTTAGATTTGCCACTGATTAAAGGCGGTAAGTTATACCAAATCCGATTTTGATGGGGTTTTTTTTGAACCGCAGCCTTTAGGCAGGCAGGATGCCTGCCCCACTACAGCGGAACGTCTCTACTGTTAAACCGGATTTGGTATTACAATCCAATAATTAAATCCCAACTTTTCAGCGTGCCAACGTCTTCGGGAGAATAATCAATCACCTGCAACATCCAAACTCCTGATGCCGGTTCATTTGCTAATAACCTCAAAGCGGGTGTGTCTTGCATAGAATAAGACATTTGTAAAGACTTTCTTGCACCAAGTGAACGATTTTGCAACAAAGCTTTTTTGCCCGAAGGTGCTACTAAATACACCTCCAAATCCCCCATAAACTGATGTTCAATATTCACCGTCACACGCAGATCCAGCACGGGGCTATTATCATTAACTCGAATCGCACTGGTTACGCCTCGCAAATCGCCATCGGGAATTACTACAGCAAAATCATTGCGTCCTTGTAATTGGCGAGAAACTCTTAACCAAGAAGGAGAAACGGTTTTTTGGGCGGCTATTACGGCTTTATAGGCATTGACTTTGCCATAGCCAAACCACTGCGAAAAACCATTAGCATCATAGGTGCCGTAATTGAAGCCTAACTGCGGATCTTTATCACGGTCAATGATTTTATCGGCGCTACTTTGGAGGATTTGTTTGACTTGTTGGGCGGTTAAATCGGGGTTTACAGATAATATTAATGCTGCCACACCGGCCACCACAGGAGTAGCGCTAGAAGTGCCACCAAAATCACTGGTAAAATCGCTGCTATCGTAACCAACACTACCAACGCGATCTGTGGTAAAAACTCCTAACCCATCAAACGACATTGCTACTTGCGGCGCGGTGGCAATATAGCCGGTTTCTTGTAACCAAATGCCGGGGGGTGCATTGTTGCTGGGTGCACAAACGGAAATTGTGGGCCCCCAGTTGCTATAGGCGGCTTTTTTGTTGAGGCTGGTGGAGGCGGCTACGGTAATAACGTCAGGATGAACGGTGAAACCGGCAAGCCATTTAGTGGAACCGGTTACGACATTGTTGGGCCAGCCGCGTTCGTTGACGGTGCCGGTGGTGGGCCGGTTGGAGTTGCCGGCGGCGAAAATAATCACACAACCTTTACCGTCTCTTCCTTGGGTGGCGGCGCGGTTGAGAGCGCTGCTTTGTCGCAAAGATAAGGGGAAGTAAACGGCGGATGCGCCCCAGCTACAGGAAACAACAGCGGCGTTTTTTTGAATGGCCCACTCAAAAAGGTCTTCGATGGAGGTGTCGTCAAGGTAGCCGGTGGTTCGCAGAGGCATTAATGAACAGCCAGGGGCGACTCCAACGATGCCGGCGCCGGTTTCTTCGGCAACAGCTACACCGGCACAGGAGGTACCGTGATTATCTTCGGCTTCTCCGGGGAGGGGTAAAAAGTCTCTTTCTTTGAAGTCTCTGGGGGCGACGATTTTGCCGACGCCTTGAAAGTCTGGGTGTCGCAAATCAACGGAGTCATCGGTAATGGCGACTACAACAGAACGGACTCCGCGTGTAATGTCCCAGGCTTTTTCGATATCTATGTGAGCACCGGCTACCATGCCAGGGCCGCCCGCATTATACAAGTACCATTGTTTGGGGTACATTGTGTCACGGGGCCGGTAGTGGTTGACGGTGAGGACGACAACGTTGGGTTCGGCCAGCATGATGTCTGGGCGACTGATGAGCCGGTTGGCGATTTTGACGGGGTTTTCTGTGGCTTGTTTGGTGACGTTGTAGATGAAGGTGTTGGGGATGCCGGCCAGGGGTTTTTGGAGGCGTAAACCGGCAGCGTTGGTGATGCTGTCTCGTGTTTCTTTTTTGACGGCTTCGTTAAATTGGACGGTGATTTCATTTGTGAGATAAACAAGAGTGTAAGGGCTATTTCTTACGTTATAGACGTGAGATACAAAGCAGATGGCTTCGTTGTCCCGTGCGGCTTGCATGGCTTTTTCCAGGTTGGCCGGTTCGGTTTGGTATTCTTCGAGGTGGACTTGAGAAAAGCTTGTTAGGTGGGTGACACCGGCAGGAAGAGGCCAGCTTTCGGGCCCGTCGCTGGGGTTGACGAGGCGGATGGTGAAGCGGTTGGGGACTTTTTCGAGGTAAAGTTCATCACCGCCGCGCTGTAGGATAAATCCGATGCTTTGTTCAGGGACTCCGACGCCTGGGGTGGGGTTTGAGTAAGATTGGGGGGAGTTGTTGGGGGTGGTCATGGAAACGATCCTCTGATAGTAGTGTGATTTTTTTCTGAGTGGATGGGGAAAGTTATTTTTTCTGTTGTTTACGGCTGTTAAAAGTTGCTAAGTTTTCGGGGGTTGTTTGATAGGGTTAAACCTTGAGAGTTGGTCGTTTTTATACAAATATCAGTTTTCGGAATGTCGGGCATTGATTCCGCAAGTTTTATGGTTATTATTGGCTGATAGCGCAGGGAATGACTCGAAATGTTAAGATATCCAAAGTTTTTATCGCTGTTGCTTTTAAGGCATCAAGCTACTTTATGGTATCTCGATCTGTTCGCTTGTTTTCCCTCACCTCGGTCGTGCCTCTGGTGGCTGGTTTTTCTGCTTTAACGGTTGTGCCGGTTCGGGCGCAGTTGCCGACACCGCCTGCGCTAGATATTCCGGTACAGGCGCCGCCGGCTTCTAATGAGCCTGAGATTGTCCGTCCGATGATGTTGGATGGTACGCTGATGAGTCCTCAAGGTGGTCAGCGTTTGATGGACGAGGCGAAGCAAGCTGTGGGGATGCAGAATTATCAGCTTGCGGCTACGAAGTTATTGGAAGCGCGTCAGGTTTTTAATCAATTGTCGAATACTTATCAGGAATTGGCGGGAAGTTTTACGGGGTTGGATAATCGGATTTCTGATAGTTTGCGGAAGAAGGCTTTAGAAACTGCTCAAATGCGGGATGATGCAACTTATCAGTTAGCTTTGGTTCACCGGGCACAAAATAAGCCTGAGTTGGCGGTGCCTTTGTTGGTGCAAATTATTCGCTCTCAGCAGCCGACGCGGGACTTGGGGCAGAAGGCTTATCAACAGTTGTTTGAGTTGGGTTTTGTGGATTCTCCTTTTCCGCGTCCGCGTGCCGGTTCTGGTGGTTCTGCTACGCCGGAAACTTCTTCTCAGAAATAGTTGCCAGAAAGAGTTAGTTTTGCCCCTTTTATGGGGCTGTTTTTTTTGTTTATTAATTGTTAGTGGTGGGGTGGTGTCGAAGTTGGCGTCACCCTCACAAATATTTCTAAAGATTTGATAAAGTTTTGAAAAATAAATGTAATTTGTGGTAGGTTTCACTTTAGATGAATGCTAAAGGCTACGCCCAATGGATGAAAACCGCGTCCAAGCTTATCTGCAATTGATTGATGCTCTGTTGAATTGCCCTGCCGGTGAGGAACCCCAGATTTTACAGGCTAACTCGGAATTGCTGGATTTAGGGTTTGTGCAAGTCTGCGAGGCAGTGGCGGCACAGTTGGCAGAGGAAGGAGATGAGAATGCAGCTAATTTTTTGCGAAATATTGCCGGTCAGGTAGGGGAATTTTTGGGGATGAATGATGAGGGAGATAACGATAACTCTGAAGAGGAAAATCCCCGCAAGTATGTAGAGTTTATTCAAGAATTATTTCAAGCAGAACAAAG
The DNA here is from genome assembly GCF_025370775.1 of Ancylothrix sp. D3o. Classification (NCBI taxonomy): domain Bacteria; kingdom Bacillati; phylum Cyanobacteriota; class Cyanophyceae; order Oscillatoriales; family Microcoleaceae; genus Ancylothrix; species Ancylothrix sp. D3o. The sequence continues at coordinate 405,890 of NZ_JAMXEX010000003.1, forward strand.
CAATAGCGATATTGCGGTAGTGTACCGGATTTTAGACAGAGGGAAGCATCTCCTCAATGCTCGTTTTGCGGAAATTTTGCCGCAAGTGGCTGCGAATTTAATTGCTGAACATCCAGAAGCAATTAGAGAAATTGTCGCCATTATTGAAAATTTGAGTCTTCATATCAGTGAGTGTCCGCGTGGGAAGAGATCGAATAATATTGAAATTGCTATTGCTGGTTATCAAATAGTTTTAAGTAATCGGGAACGGGGAAGCGAAACATGGGCGCAAACGCAAAATAATCTGGCAATTGTCTACCGTAACAGAATCAGGGGAGAGAGGGCAAAGAATATCGAAAAAGCGATCGAATTTTACACCGCCGCCCTCAGCGTTCGCACCCGCGAAGCTTTTCCCCAACAATGGGCAACGACGCAAAATAATCTGGCACT
>NZ_JAMXEX010000003.1:406418-468330 GCF_025370775.1 Ancylothrix sp. D3o
TGCCTACTGTAACAGAATCAGGGGACAGAGGGCCGACAATATCGAACAAGCGATCAAATGTTGCACCGATGCCCTCAGCGTTCGCACCCGCGAAGCTTTTCCCCAACAATGGGCAATGACGCAAAATAATCTGGCAATTGCCTACTGTAACAGAATCAGGGGACAGAGGGCCGACAATATCGAACAAGCGATCAAATGTTGCACCGATGCCCTCACCGTTTACAAGCCCGATGCCTTTCCCGAATATTGGGCAATGACGCAAAATAATCTGGCAACTGCCTACCGTGAAAGAATCAGGGGAGAGAGGGCCGACAATATTGAACAAGCGATCAAATTTTACAAAGAGGCACTCAAAGTCTACAAGCTTGATGCCCTTTCCGAAGATTGGGCAGGTACGCAAAATAATCTGGCAATTGCCTACCGTGAAAGAATCAGGGGAGAGAGGGCCGACAATATCGAACAAGCGATCAAATTTTACAAAGAGACACTCAAAGTCTACAAGCTCGATGCCTTTCCCGAATATTGGGCAATGACACAAAATAATCTGGGACTTACCTACTCTGACAGAATCAGTGGAGAGAGGGCAGACAATATCGAACAAGCAATCAAATTTTACAAAGAGGCACTCAAAGTCTACAAGCTCGATGCCTTTCCCGAATATTGGGCAATGACACAAAATAATTTGGGACTTGCCTACTCTGACAGAATCAGGGGAGAGAGGCCAAAGAATATCGAAAAAGCGCTCAAATTTTACACCGCCGCCCTCACCGTTTACAAGAGCGATGCCTTTCCCGAATATTGGGCAACCACGCAAAATAATCTGGCAACTGCCTACCGTGAAAGAATCAGGGGGCAGAGGGCAAAGAATATCGAAAAAGCAATCGCATTTTACACCGCCGCCCTCACCGTTTACAAGAGCGATGCCGTTCCCGAACAATGGGCAACGACACAAAATAATCTGGCAATTGCCTACTCTGACAGAATCAGGGGAGACAGGGCAAAGAATATCGAAAAAGCGATCGAATGCTATAAAAATTCTTTAACTATCAGAACTCGTGAGGCTTTCCCGCAAAATTATACAGAAACTTTATTTAATTTAGGGAATCTTTACCGCAGCAACCAGCAATGGCAACTTGCTTATGATAGATTTTCTCCAGCAATTGAGACAGTAGAATTTTTACGAGGTGAGATTCAATCTGGGGATGAAACCAAAGAGAAATTAGCTGAATTATATAACAGAATATATCTGCGTATGGTAGAAGTTTGCATCCAAATGCAGCGCTACACTGAAGCTGTGGAATATGCCGAACGTTCTAAGGGGCAAAACTTAATCGAGTTGCTATCGGTGAAAGATTTGTATCCCAAAGGAGAAATCCCCGCCGAAGTGCGCCAAGAGTTGCAACAGTTAAGACAGAGAATTGCTGAAGAAAATCAACGCTTAAAACAAGCTGAAGAAAAAAACTATGCCACTATCAACCAACTACGCCAAGATTTAGCCGTCAAATATCCCTATACACCCCTCAATTTTGGTGAAATTAAGCAGTTAGCCGATGAAAAAACAGCCATTGTCGAATGGTACATTTTACGCAGTAGCTTTTGTGCCTTCATCATTACTAAGGATAACTCGCAACCACAGTTTTTATCCTTTCCTGAGTCGGATTTAAAACGATTAATTGATTGGGTAAAAGAATATTTAAGAGATTATTATAGTAACCGGCAACAATGGGAAAACAGCCTAGAAACCAAACTAACAAACCTAGCCGAAATTATCCACATTGATGAGATAGTTAATTCTATCCCCGAAAGCTGCGATAAACTAATCCTAATTCCCCACCGCTACCTGCACCTTTTCCCTCTCCACGCCTTACCTGTCAGCGGGGAAACTTGGCAACGCTTTCACCCCGATAACTCAAATTTTCCCCCGAATCCCTGTCTGATTGACTGCTTCGATAACGGAGTTTCCTACGCCCCCAGTTGCCAAATTCTCCATCAAGTCCAAAAATACCAACGAGGTAAATTTGATAAATTTTTCGCCATTCAAGATCCCAAAAATGACTTAATGGCTGCCGATATGGAAGTAGAAAGCATCAAAAATCTCTTCCCAAACCCACAAATTTTAGCTAAAAACAATGCCAAGAAAGGCAAAAAATCAAAGGAAAAATTAGAAATAGCCGAACAAGTCGCCGATAGCCATCATCTCTTCTTTTCCTGTCATGGTTATTTCAACCTCAACGAACCCCTAAAATCTGGTTTACAACTAGCCGATGGCACTCTCACCCTAGAAGAAATAATCGGCTATTTCAACCTCAGTGAATGCAGCCTAGTCACCCTTTCCGCCTGCGAAACTGGACAAGTTCGACTCGACAACACCGACGAATACATCAGCCTCACCAGCGGTTTTATGTTAGCAGGTAGTCCCAGTTTATACGTCACTTTATGGTCAGTAAATGCCTTTTCTACAGCCATTTTACTGATTAAAACCTACGAAAACCTCTACCAGAAACCGGGTAAACTTGCCTTGGCATTAAATCAAGCACAAATCTGGCTACGAGACACCGACATCCAAGGCTTTCTCGACTGGACAAACAAATGTCCACTCCTAGACGAAGAATGGCGAGAAATCTTACAATACTCCTTGGAAGACGACAAAGAAACCCAAGGAGCTAATGCTAAGATATATCAAAATCCCTATTATTGGGCCGGCTTCTGCATGGCTGGCAAAGGAGAACAAAACATGGCTAACAGCATCAGCAAATTAGAAGTTTTCCAGCAATTAATTCAACAATCAGATTTATTGGTTAATCTGAGAAATGACCTAATTTCTCTCAAAGATAAGTTGACAGAAAATGATGAAGAAAACATCAAAATAATTGAGAAATGGCTAGAAGACAAACCAGCCATCGAGAGAAAGTACAAAGCTAAGTGCATGAAATTGGGAGATAAATCACCCAGAGATGCAACATCGTCTACTAAGCCGGGAGAAAAAAGTGAAATCTTGATAAAAACGATAGAAAATCTGACTGTCTCTGCTGAAAAAACTCCGGAAAGAGATGAAAACACCTCTCTATGAGAAACTTTAGTATCAGTGTTTATTTTTTCCATCTATATCAAACTATCGCCGAATCTCTTGATCGAGTTTCCCCGGAAGCCGATTTGATTTGGGAAAATGTGATTCAAGTAAGCGAAAAACTACCTTTCACTGAACTAAAAAATTTAAAATCCCAATTACTTTGTTATGAGTTAGATAAAGAATCAAAGGTTTTCAAACATAAAACAGAAGCGTTAAATTTAATTAATATCTGGCTAACTCAAGCTCAAAAGCCGATCACACTGACTACCATTAAACAAAATGAGTTAGAAATTAGCGGGAATCTCAAACCATTTTTATTACACGATACCTACGCTTTCGATTTAACTTTATATCCTGAAGATGTAGACCAAGATATCACAGCCGAAAAACTGAATCTATTTCAACCCAGTAGCCTCTTTTTAGATTGTTCGGCAACCACCCTCGGTGAAACCATCTGGCTGTTTGGAGAACCAGAACTAGAGGATAAAGAAGGTCAAGACTTAGCTGATATCTTTGTGAAAGAGTTTCTGAAATCTACTAAATTTACAGCTAGATTTGTCGCTGAGGGTAAATTACTGAAAGTTCCCTTATTTGAATATGAAATTAGCCAAGATAATCAGCCGAATAAACGCTATAAAATTTTAGTTTGGATTGACAATAAAGCGATTGATCCAGAAATTACCCCAATTTATGATGATTTAATTGCCTCACTCTGGACTCGCCACAAAATTGAATATGTCTACGAACAAGCGCGAGATAGTTATAGTAAAGCCAGAAAAGTTTATAGTGAACTAGAAGATTATATAAAAAAGTTTAAGCAAAATCAACCATTAGAAGAACTGCAAAAAATTCTGGAATCAATGCCAGAACTATCTATAAAGTATCAACGGCAAATGCGAGATTTGCAAGCGCATTATACCACAATCAAAGTAAATCAAATTAACTATCAAAATTATTTAAAAAAATTCTGGCAATCGGGGGATATTTCCACTTGGCAAGAGTTTGGTGAAACTACCTGTAAGCGCTACCTTGATCAGATAGAAACCTATATTAACTACATTCAACCAGGCAAAGAATTAATCAAGGAGTTTATCAATACCTTACGGGGTTTGGTTGAAGTTGAACAAGCAAAGATTGATCGCAGCCTCCAAAAAACCCTCCAAGATAATGAAGCCGCAGAAAAAGAGCGAGATCGTCAATTGCAAACTACTGTAGCTGTTGTTGGTGTAGGAATAGGTGTGGCCGGTGTTACGGCTACAGCATTGCCTTATTACATGAAGCCACCCGATAAACCACAAGAAATCCAATTATATCCCTGGAATTCTCCACCTCATCAAATTACTCAAGCTATTGGTATCAGTCTGGGTGTCGGTTCGTTGCCATTTTTAGGCTGGCTGTTAATTTATGTTGTCGGGCGGGTGTCGAAATTTATCAAAGGCGAATCAGCTTTTCTTGGGTTTTCGCGCAAACCTAAGACAATTAAGCCAGCCGACCGCACTCAACCTTAAACAACAAGGTAACACGACTTAGCCACGTTGAGCTTAGAAACCTGGTTTCTTTGCCTAAGCCCTCGGTAAATTATCTGACAATCACAACAATTAAAAAATAATCTTCTCCCAAAACCGGCATCTAACGTAAAATCCCTAATAGGGACAGAAATACAAAGGAGACACAATGGTTAAACCAGATCAAGTCGAGGCAATGATCAAAGAGCAATTGCCAGACGCACAAATTCAAGTCTATACCAACGACGGAGAACATTACGAAGCAGTAGTAATTTCCGCCCAATTTGAAGGCAAAAACTTAGTGCAACAACACCAAATGGTTTATGCTGCCGTCAGAGAAGCAATGGACAGCAACGCCATTCACGCCTTAGCCTTAAAAACCTATACCCCTGCTTCTTGGGCCGCTGCCGGCCAGCCGGTGTGACACCAAGAGCGATAGACTAATTAACAGTCGGTATTACCATCTCAACCGCCAGCGCTGACTCAACAACTAACGAATTGCAAGCACAACCATGACACCAGAACTCAAAGAACGCCTCGACAACTTAGTAAAAGAGAACAAAATTTTAGTTTTTATGAAGGGTTCCAAACTGATGCCTCAGTGCGGTTTCTCTAATAATGTCGTGCAAATTCTCAATGCAATGGGCGTCCCCTACGAAACCATTGATGTTTTGGCAGATTGGGAAATTCGCCAAGGCATCAAAGAATTCTCCAACTGGCCAACCATTCCCCAAGTTTATATTAATGGGCAGTTTGTGGGGGGCTCCGATATTCTGATCGAGCTTTACCAGAAAGGCGAATTGCAAGAAGTCTTAGAAGTTGCTCTAGCTTCTTAAATGCCGGTCAAAACCAAACTTGAAAAAAGCAAAGTCCCCCGGTGGGGGACTTCGAGCTTTTAGCTACTGATTTTAAGCAATAGCTTAAGGCAATATATTAAAGACTCTTACTGTGGATTGTTAAAAAAAACGTTTTAAAACCAACCTCAAAGCCCCCCTTAAATGGGGGTTAAATGGGGGTGATTCACGAAGCTTTCAGCGCTCAAACAAATCATTACCGCCTAGTTAATAATAACCAGTTTCCGGTTCAGGCTGAGGCTGGAGCATATCAAAGTTTGAGCGGTCGTAGAGATAGCGAACTGCCTCTTCTTCAAGCCTGTTAATGAGATAAGGTTCCAGGGCGTTCGTGTGTCTAAGAGCAGCCACATAGCCATCTAAATACAGCCGCAATTCATCGAAACGATAACCCCGATTCCACTGTTCAACAAGGGCATCGGTAAGCTTTTGGTAATACCGGATGGTCAAAGTATCTTGAAGCATGGTTAAACCTCCTGGCAGATGGGTATGCAAGCACAAATAAGATTGTTTTGGCCGTCGTTGCTGAAATAAGTTGACCAGGTTTTTCTCTTACCGACGTAACAGGGTCAAACATTGTTCTGTGGGGTCACTGGGAAACCAAAGCTTCGGGAGTGGTGGCTCGCAGATACTTGCTGGCTTAGATGGGCCTTTTTAACAATGCGCTCTCCGGTCGAGGATCGGTGTATGGAATCCGTAGTTTAGCAAACCTTCTCTAATTGTGCTGATTATTTTTGCTAATTTCTTCATCTTTAAGGTTGAGACACCGGCTTAAACAAGAGTTGAGGCTATGCTTTTTGGCAGAGTTCTCATTTTTTGGATAGCATCTGTCCACCTTAAATAAAAGATTTTGGCCCTCAACGATTCTTGCTTTGAGCAGACAACTAACCCCCTGATCTAAATAAATCGCGTCTTGGGTTAGCGATCCAGTCTTTTTGGCAAGTTCTCAGGATTCTTAACTTATCGTAACATTCTTTCGCTCCGTCATTTGTATTTGCGGTGAAACCCTCGCAAACGCCCGATTTTTTCGCAAAACTCAACACCGGCCAACGCACCGGCAGTAACAGAGGTTACAAAACCATGACAAATGCTCTGTTAACCTTAAAACCACTTCCCTTAAAGGTACAGTTTTGTGGTATTAATTTCTATTCAAATTGTTGAGGCAAACCCTCATTTACGTTCGCTTTTAGGCTGGCATCTTCAGCAAGTAGGCTATACGGTGCACCAATCAGCCGATATTCGCCATGCCCGCGAGGTATTCTATAACCGGCAGCCAAATTTAGTCATTCTTGACTCAGAATTGCCCGATGGCGACTCTTTAGAGTTTTGCCGGTGGTTGCACGGCCAGCAGCAGTCAATGATCCTCATCCTCAGTGCTCGCATCACCGAAGCGGATATTGTGGCCGGACTCAAAGCCGGTGCCGATGACTATCTGAAAAAACCCTTCGGAATGCAAGAGTTTCTGGCGCGGGTAGAAGCTTTGATCCGCCGGCATAAAACCGTTACGCCGCCGATCAGTTTAGATTATGGCCATCTGAAAATTGACTTAGTGCAACGCCGAGTGCGCGTTCAAGACGATCACATCGAGTTGACTCCCCAAGAATTTAGCTTGCTTTATGTCTTGGCCCAAGCCGGCGGTCTCCCCCTGAGCCGGCCTGAGTTGTTGCGGCGCGCGTGGCCCGATGCTATCGATAACCCCCGCACCATTGATACTCATGTGTTATCTTTGCGGAAAAAAATTGAAACTGACCCCCGCCAGCCTAGCTTAATTCAAACAGTTCGCAATGTCGGATATCGATTTAACATCGATACGTTAAATAATGCCTACAATGCGGAAACTTCCCTGGCTTCTGTGGCGACTAAGCCGATGCGCCAACTTTCTCAAGTTGGGGCCGGTGATCATAACCGGAATTAGAAGTTTAGGAAGTTGTTTAATTGTTTAAATTATGCCGGCTTCATTCTCCTTCCTAAACCTAACCCCTGAGCTTAGTTCCTTTGTAGATAAGGGGGAGAAGAGAGATAATTTTTGTTCTCTGTTTCTTTCTTTAAAAATACCTATCTTCTCTCCCTTACCATATCTTTTCCCCCCTTCCCTTGTCAGCAAGAGGGGCTGGGGGTGGTTAGGTTAATCCCATTCTTCAGCGGCTTTTTGTTCGGCTTCAATTAAGCTTTGGCGTAGATGCTGCCAGTTTATTTGGGATGCCGGCATATCTGCAATTAATTTACCTTCCTGAATGTGCAGCACGCGAGTAGCGAATTCTTCCACCATATCTAACTGGTGATTTACCATTAAGATTGTAGTTTTTGTGGTGCTGGCGAGTTCTTTTAAAACGGAGATAAGCTGTGTTCCCCGACCGGCATCTAAGGCGGAGGTTGGCTCATCAAGTAAAAGAATTTTTGGCTGTGTTATTAAGGCTCGTGTTATGGCTACCCATTGACGCTGACCGGCGGATAATTGCACTTCTGTTCTTTCCATCCAATCATTGGGTAAGCGCATTTTTTCTATCCATGTAATCAGACGATCTCGAATAATTTGGGGATTCAAGTTTTGCAGTTTTAACCCATAAACCAGGCTATCTTTTACCGGCATTCCTAAAAGTTTTGATTCTTGTTGTACCAGCATAATGTCGCGGCGAAGTTGAATAGCTGGTAAAAGCCGGTAATCTTGATTTTCTATATAAATTGACCCGCTGGTGGGTTCGCTGAGACGATTTAGTAAGCGTAACAAAGAAGTTTTGCCGGCCCCAGAAGGGCCAACAATGGCCACTTTTTCCCCGGCATTGATTTCAAAAGAGATATCTTTAACTAAATACTGGGAACCCAGGGAGGTAGTGAGGCTGACTTGATCGAGGCGCACTTGATAAGTTTCTATGGTTGAGGAATTTAGGATAGTTTTTTTCAATTTTAACGTAGACAGGTTCAGTTTTCTTATTTTCTTTAGGGGAAAAATTTTGTGGGGGTTACGGGCAAATTTAAAATTATTCCTAGATAATTTCGTAGCTTGGTTAAGCAATGCGTGTTTTTAGTTTAACCCAATAATTAATAACTCGCTTTGGTTTTTTTCGACAATTTCCGTAATTTCACTGAGCAAAGTTCCGTGCTTTTACTGAGAAAACGAATCTCTTTCTTATGTTTTAATAATATCTTAATCCGAAAAATACGTTCATCGCTCCACAAGCTTTTTAGTAAATCAGGGTAAAAGCATCTAGCCTCTGTGGAGTGATTTTCTTAATAAATTTAAGAAATCTCTTGTTTAAGAGGCGGTTTTATTTGAATTAAATTGCTCAATTGTCTTCACTAAAAAACCGACAAATGACAAATGACTAATGACTCATTGCTATGGCTGTGGAAATTGTCCAAGCATCTACCAGCAATAACAAAAATGTAAAACTCAACAAGATAATGTACATCCAAGGCTGAGCCAAAGGACGAACATCGCGGGTATCTAGGTTAGTTTTTTGTTGGACAAGTTGGACAAATTTTGCAAACCCTACCATCCGCATCGGCAATAGATATCCTTTGCCTTCTTTGCTGAGAAAATAATAAACTAAACCGCCTTGGCCGGTGGTTTTTGGCTTTAAAGCTTGCACGTCTTGCCAAGGCAAAAACCACCCTTTACGGAGGGGAAACCAAGCCGGATATCTGACGGAAATGCCGGTGTCATCAACAATAACTCGCTCGCTTAAAGCGCCATAAAGCAACCCTAAACCTATGGCTAAACCCACCCATAAAAAAGCCGGTGACAGAGGAGCATCGGCCATTTCAGCTAAAAAGGGTAGGGGAAGTGTTAAGGCAATATACAAGCTTAAAAGGGTCAGACGAATTAAAGGAGAAATTCTAAAAACTCCTAAAGCAGGGGTTTCGGGTGGCTTGGTTTGTTGGTTAGTCATTCGTCATTTGTCATTAATCACTGGGGACGGGTAATTGTTGGTTTGATGATTGTCTGTGGGCTAATTACCCGTTACGGTAAATATTTTTGCACAACGAGCCAACCAGTCCAAGAAACCCAAGAAAAAGCCAAAAATAAAACGAAATTTGTGGAAATATGAACCCATCTTGCCCAGCGGCGTTGGGGGCTAATTTGTGTTGCACTCCAAGCAGATATTAAAACTAAAGCTACGACCGTAAAACCGGCGATGAAATGGCCTGAATGGCCAAGTGTCCCGTAGTGTCCGAGAGTGCCAATAATGCCGATAAAAAGCAATAACAGCACCAAGGCTACCATAGAGATACCAATCAGGTAATGCAACCTTCGCAGCCAATACCGGCGCCGGTAGCTACGAGTTTGCCTTGCCTGAAAAATCGATAGGCCGGTTATTGCTAGTAGCAGATAAGCGAGGATGGAAAATCCCATCGACCAAGCTGCTATTTTCCACAACCACAAAAAGGAAGGCAGATTCAAGGCGGTTTTCCAAAAATTCCAGCTATTGAATCATAGCAAATCCTATAGAGTTGTAGTCAACTACCCTGACAGATATTAAAATTTGAGTTTAATCAACTGTTGTTAAAGCTGCGGCCCTCATAGGTCTGGAGATCGGGCGATTTTTGGCAATTGCTTCAACCCCCGTTTTAATAATGTTGATCGCTTCTTCTTTTATCTCCCCGCCTAAGTCAACGCCAGCGCTTTTTTGTTCGCTGATCCGTAGTCGATTGCAGGGAATTTTATCTGATAAAATTGCACTCGCCATCATTCCAGTATGGATTTCTAAAAGCCCTTCGGCAAAAGATTCAAATACCAAGCGCTGGCCGGGGAAGACTACCCGCTCAAAATACCAGTTTTGAATATTTGTGATCCGTGCGATTTGTATTTTGCTGGTTGCATTAACATAGCAGCAAACAATGTGCCGGTCGCTGCGGTCAGTGGGGATGGGATCAAGGATTTGAGCCATAGGTGTGAGGGGTTTTGCACCACGACAAATTACATCATAAACCTTAACACTTGCTGATCCCCAGATGTTGTAAAGAGGGCTACCAACTGATATATTTCTTTAGATTTCATCCTTTTGGTATATCGGGCGGATTATTTAAATCTATTGATGTATTGACATACCCTAAACTTTGTGCATTATGTAGCCTTTGCAGTTTTCCATAGGCAAATTTGCTATAGCTTGCATTATTTAAAATAAAATTAAGCTTAGTTAGAGAGAGCTTTAAGTAAAGTTTAACCGAAGAGCTAAAAGATAAATTTTTTTAATAATCAAGCCGGCAGCTTGCTCATCTCAGAGAATACCAGCCAATCGAACCTAGCAAGTGGGAGCAATAAAAAATCTTGATCGCCCCGTAATGCACACCGGCATAAAGGCAATGATATTGTTAAGTTATATAAAGGCCGTTTCAGAAACCTGTAACAGCACCCCCCATGACAGACCGCATTTTGTACGTTCGCCTACCATGCAACCCCATCTTTCCCATTGGGGTTGTTTACCTCAGTGATCACGTCCACAAACTTTTCCCAGACGTGGAACAGCGTATTTTTGACTTGGGAACCGTCCCACCCTTGGACTTTGGCAGTGCGTTAGATGCCTGTGTAAACGAATTTAAACCCACCCTGCTTGTATATTCGTGGCGGGATATCCAAATTTATGCGCCGGTGGGTGGACGCGGCGGAAACCCTCTGCAAAACGCTTTTGAATTTTATTACGCCAAAAATCCCTTCCTCAAACTACGGGGCGCGTTGGGAGGACTGCGGATCACCACCGCTTATTACACCGAACTTTGGCGCAATTTAGGATTAATAAAACGCGGCTTAAAAACTGCAAAAAAATACAATCCCCAAGCGCGGGTAGTGGTGGGTGGTGGTGCAGTTAGCGTTTTTTACGAACAATTAGGAAATAGTTTACCGGCCGGCACCATTGTATCTGTAGGAGAAGGCGAAACCCTCCTCGAAAAATTGCTCAAAAAGCAAGACCTTAGCGATGAACGCTGTTATGTGGCCGGTGAAACAATTCCCCGTGAAAGATTAATTCACGAAAAACCGACACCCATTGAAAAAACCGCCTGTAACTACGACTACATCGAGACTATTTGGCCAGAATTTCAATATTACTTGCAAGACAAAGACTTTTACATCGGCGTGCAAACAAAACGCGGTTGCCCGCATAACTGTTGTTATTGCATTTATACCGTCATTGAAGGCAAGCAAGTAAGAGTTAATCCCGCTGATGAAGTTGTCGCAGAAATGCAGCAACTTTATAAACGCGGAGTTAGAAATTTCTGGTTTACTGACGCGCAATTTATCCCAGCGCGAAAGTTTATGGATGATGTGGTGGAATTGCTGAATAAAATCATCGATTCGGGGATGACTGATATTCATTGGGCTGCCTATATTCGGGCGGATAATTTAACGCCAGAAATATGCGACTTGATGGCAAAAACCGGCATGAATTATTTTGAGATCGGTATTACCAGCGGTTCTCAAGAACTGGTGCGAAAAATGCGGATGGGTTACAATCTCCGCACGGTTTTGGAAAATTGCCGTGATTTAAAAGCTGCGGGCTTTAATGATTTGGTTTCGGTTAATTACTCGTTTAATGTGATTGATGAAACCTACGAAACTATCCGCCAAACTATTGCTTATCACCGGGAGTTAGAGCGAATTTTTGGTGAAGATAAGGTGGAACCTGCTATTTTCTTTATTGGGTTGCAACCGCATACAATTTTGGAAGAGTATGCTTTTAAGAAGAATATTCTTAAACCTGGTTACGATCCGATGAGTATAATGCCTTGGACAGCTAGAAAGTTGCTTTGGAATCCTGAACCTTTTGGCTCATTTTTTGGCGAGGTTTGTTTGCAAGCGTGGCAACAAAATCCTAATGATTTTGGACGCGAGGTTATGCGGATTTTAGAGCAACGTTTGGGCTGTGCGCCGTTGGAGGAGGCTTTGTCTGCGCCGGTGGTTGAAGATAAACCAAAAGAGTTAGTTTCTGCTTAATTTTGGTGGTTTCGCGAACCCGGTTTATTTAAAAAACCGGGTTTTTTATTGGAAAAACTTTACAATAAATTTATATTTTTCTCTTGACATAATAAAAAAAGCCAGTTTGAATTGAATTAGAGTTTCCCCGAATTATTTAGAAAATGAAAACCTTTTCCAAACGTTCCAGCCTAATTGCTAAACTCGCCTTCGCAGGAATTGGCGCATTTTGCTTGCTCACACCGGCAGTCCAAGCAGTACCAATCACTCCTGTAAAAATTGCTCAAGCTGATAGAGCTTGTCCGAAAGCAATGCCGGTGAGTTCTTTTGAAACGCCAAACTTTTATGTTTTCATTTGTCAAGGCCAAGATGACAAATTGTTTTATCAAGGCATAGAAAAAGGCAATCCTGACAATATGATTAATGTCAGCCAGGTGGAATATAAAAATGGGTCTTACAGTGCTTTAAATGGCAACGTTATCTATCAAATTAACGAGAAAGAGCTAGTGATTTATGAAAATGGCAAAGTGATTCAAAGAGAGCGGGTGGTTCAATCTAATTAAATTTGGTTTGCATTAGATTGCTTTTTTTGATGTGAAATAACCGGCCTCGGTTTTAAGTTTGACTGGGGCCGGTTTACAATCTGCCGGTGATGGATTAATAATCAACTCAATTATGCAATAATCAAAAAAACTACGCTCGCTCAACCCTATGATACCCGCCGGCACCCTATTAAGGAACCGTTACCAAATCATAAAACTCCTGGGATATGGAGGTTTTGGGGACACCTACCTAGCCCAAGATAAAGATTTACCCGGACATCCTTTTTGTGTCGTCAAACACTTAAAACCAAAAGATCCCAATCCCGCAGTTTTGCCAATTGCCAGACGGTTATTTGAAAGCGAAGCACAAGTCTTATATAAACTTGGTCAAAAAAGTGAGCGCATCCCTACACTTTCCGCGCACTTTGAAGAAAAAGGCGAGTTTTATTTTGTCCAAGACTTCATTGATGGAGAAGATTTAACCAAAGAACTCATTCCTGGGAGAAGATTAAGTGAGCAACAAGTCAGAGACATTTTGCAAGGTATTTTAGAAGCTTTAGAAATTGCTCATCAGAATAACGTCATCCATCGGGATATAAAACCGGCCAACTTAATGCGCCGCAAAGATGATGGTCAAATAGTCTTGATAGACTTTGGTGCTGTTAAAGAAATTGGCACTTTAATAATCAATTCTCAAGGACAAACTACTGTATCAGTTGTTGTTGGCACTCACGGTTATATTCCTAGTGAACAGGCAAGAGGTAAACCAAAATTGTGCAGCGATATTTATGCTGTGGGGATGATTGGTATTCAAGGCTTAACAGGAATTTCGCCGGATCAATTGCCAGAAAATCCGAACAATGGCGAGGTTATTTGGCGAAATAACGCACAGGTTAGTTCGGAGTTTGCTGCTGTTTTAGATAAGATGGTACGCGACCATTTTAGCCAACGCTATCAAAATGCTACTGACGCTTTACAAGCATTAAATTCTTTAGGGTTAAAAATTCCCCCGACTGTACCAGTTATACCACAACAAAATACTGTGACGCGGCGGAATTGGTTACAGCTTGCAGCCTTTGGCGGAGTGGGGTTTGTGGTGGCGGTGATCAGTAAAGATTTTTGGAATAAACAACCGGAAAACGTAGTATTAGCAAAAGAAACGCCTTTACGAGAACCGATTTATACCCCAACCCTTGAACCAAAATCTACACCAACACCGACTGAAACTCCAACCACACCATCAAACGAAAATCCAAAGCTTTTTTATTTTGATTTTACCACTGTTACGGTGAATTCATGGGGGGAAATTATGAATCGCCGGCAGGCACAAACCCAATTTTTTAAAGATAATCTCGGCAATGGAGTAGGTTTGGAAATGGTGGCGATACAAGGTGGAACTTTTATGATGGGTTCCCCAGAAACGGAAGCAATACGAGAGAGTGATGAAAGTCCGCAGCATCAGGTAACAGTTAAGCCTTTTTATCTGGGAAAATATCCCGTAACCCAGGCGCAATGGCAAGCGGTGATGGGGAATAATCCCTCGAATTTTATAGGCAATAATAGGCCGGTGGAAACTGTATCTTGGGATGATGCGGTGCAGTTTTGTCAAAAACTTTCGCAACTAACAGGACGTAATTATCGCTTACCAAGTGAGGCAGAATGGGAATACGCTTGTCGTGCCGGCACATCCACACCTTTTTATTTTGGGGAAACAATAACCCCAGATTTAGTTAATTATGATGGCAATTATCCTTACGCTTGGGCACCAAAAGGAAAATATCGTGAACAAACAACAGATGTAGGAAGTTTTCCACCAAATGCTTTTGGTTTGTATGATATGCACGGCAATGTTTGGGAATGGTGCCTGGATGTTTGGCATCAAAACTACAATGGTGCGCCAAAAGATGGCAGCGCGTGGGAAGCTGGAGGTAATTCTCAATACCGGTTGCGGCGTGGAGGTTCTTGGGACCGCAATGCCAGGAGTTGCCGTTGCGCTAATCGTGTCAGGCATCAGCCTGGTGACAGGTGGTCGAGCAGCGGTTTTCGTGTAGCTGTTTCCCCTGGTTTTAGCCCTTAGCACTTTTGCTCTTTTCCCTTCTTTTATTTTTCCTTTTGGTTGCCGTCGGCAGGTGACTCGATTTTTTTTAAACTCAACAAAGAAAGCGGGATTCTTAACCCTGGCAAACCCAACCAAGAAACCCGATTGCAAGTTTGACAAGGCTCTGGTTATAATTTAAATAAATATTGGGTTTAAAAATGGTAAAGTTACAAGAAGTTTTGCAGTTAGCAAAACAGCTTTCCTCGGTGGATAAAATGCGTTTAATTCAGCAAATAGCACCAGACATTGAACAGGAATTGATGGTTAGTAACAACAAGCCTCGTAAATCATTATGGGGTTTATGTGCAGATTTGGGGCCGGCACCTTCGGCAGAAGAGATTGAGGAAATGCGGCAAGAAGCATGGGCAAACTTTCCCAGAGAGGATATCTAGTGTTGCGTGCTGTTGCTGATACTCATGCCGTTATTTGGTATTTGTTTGGAGATAGGCGTTTGTCGCTAAATGCTAATAACTTTATTACCCAAGTTGCAGCTAGTTGAGCGTCATCAAGTGCCTGATTTACCAGATCGGATTATTGCTGCGACGGCTTTGCATTTAGGAGTGCCGGTGATCAGTCGAGATACCAAAATTCAATTATCGAATATAAATACTATTTGGTAAAGCAGTAGAGCTATTCAACCACCGATTAAAATCGGTGGCTACACGAAAAAAGTCCTACGGACTAAATAGGCTTTATCACGTCCTGAATTAAATAATATTCCTAACCCCCAAAGGGGGTTTTATTCGTGTAGACATCGGTTTCAACCGGCGGCGACTATTGTCACCCATCACCTCGACGCTATCCACTCTGTAACAGAGGAAAACCCCCTGAGCCCCTCCCAAAAACAAAATACAGTATTATACTCAAAGGAAAAATCGCCGCTTAAATTAATCTAAATAAATGTTACAAGGCTCGATTGTCCAGCAGCTACAAGCCGCCCACCAGAACAGTACCCGGCCCGTCAGATTTGGGGTGTATTACAAAAATACCCTAGTTTCCCTCTGCCACGCCCTCGAAGACTGTATCCTCGCCTCCCGTACCTCCCCCATCGTCATCACCGCCTTTCAACAAGGTAAATGGTATTTGCAAGAAGCCGAACGCTACGGCGACTTAGCAAAAAAATCTCGCCAAATTGTGATTATGGCTTCCCCAAACTCTGGCTGGCAAGAACACCCAACCAGTCAATTACCAAATGTTGATTTAGTCAGCCTCGACAAAACCGATCCTGTCGCTGAAGAATGGCACTTAATAATATTATCGCCAACCTACACAGCAATGGTACTTTGTCAAGAGTTATCCGAAGCAGATTATGGAATTACCGGCATTCCCAAAGAAGACCGCGACCGCAAATTTTATGGCTTATGGACATTTGAACCGGCCCTCGTCAAAGAAACCATAGAATTAGCAATAGATCACATCGGAAAATACAACCCCGAACTACAACAAAAACTTACCCAACAATTAGAAACCCTAAGCCAAGAATTTGTCGAGCAAAAAGACGATTTAAGCGAAATTGTTGCCCGTGTTATTGATTACTTACAACAAGGACAGCATGAATTAGAAACTCCCACTTATACCAATCATAAAGCCTTAGATCGCAACTTAATATCAAACGAAATTCAAGCCTTTTTGCGAATGGCGCAGATCATGGATCTAGCAGACGCCACAAACCCAATGGCGGCGGCGGAAGTTACAGCCATCACCGAAACCATCGGTCAATTACTCGACTTGCCGGCATGGCAAATGAAACGCCTACGCCTTGCTTCCTTACTCCACCGGCTAGACTCAGCCCAACGCATAGATAACATAATATCCGAGAATACAAACCGC
The DNA here is from genome assembly GCF_025370775.1 of Ancylothrix sp. D3o. NCBI lineage: Bacteria > Bacillati > Cyanobacteriota > Cyanophyceae > Oscillatoriales > Microcoleaceae > Ancylothrix > Ancylothrix sp. D3o. The sequence goes on from NZ_JAMXEX010000003.1 coordinate 423,225, forward strand.
TATCAAGAAGACGGCCCCTGCTGCCCCTTAGTAGCCGGAGCACAAGTGCTACGCCGAATGCCGCAACTGCAAGCCATCGCCCAAATAATAACTCATCAAACGGAGAACTGGGATGGCACCGGCAAACCTGCCGGCCTCAGCGGTGAAGAAATTCCCCTCGAATCAAGAATTATCGCACTTGCCGCAGAATTCCAACAAAAAATAGTCAAATATCGAAACACCGGCAACCCCGAAAATGCAGCTAATTACGCACTACAAGCCGTAGCAGAATGCCAAACAGAAAAAGGCGAAAAATGGGAACCAAAATTAGTAGATACCCTAACCTTATTAGTAATGGGAATGCAGCAAGGATTAACCCTACCAATCACCCAACCAAAAATCACCGCCGGAATGTGGCTATTAGACTACCACATAGATAGCGAAACAAGAACAAACAAAAACCTTTCCCAAAAACCCTAAACCCATCTGCGTTTATCTGCGGTTAAAAAAAATTATGAACATCGAAGCCATCAAAAACGGAACCCAAAAAAACCTTCCCGGAATCAACCTAGAAGACGAAGACTTGTCCCACGCAAATCTCACAGGAATTAACCTTGTCGGTGCCAACCTCACCGGCATCAACTTAAGCCGGTCTAACCTTGAAAGATCACGTTTAGATGGGGCAAACTTGCTGGGTGCAAACTGCGTAGAAGCCGACTTGCGGGCAAACTTATTAGGTGCAAATTTAATGCAGGCTGACCTCACCGGCGCTGACTTACGAGGGGCCAACCTACGCGGCGCAAGCCTAATGGCAGCAAAGCTTACAGAAGCTTCTTTTGCCGGGGCTTTTTTAAGTGGAGCAAATTTAATGAATGTTAATTTGCAAGGCGTAGACTTGCGGGGGGCCGATTTGCGAGGGGCTAATTTAACGGGGGCAAATTTGAGTGGTGCAGATTTAAGTCGTGCAGATTTACAAGGTGCTTTATTAAATGATGCCAATTTGGAAGAGGCGGATTTACGTTCTGCTAATTTGGCCGGTGCAAATTTGACCGGCGCCAATTTACTTTGTGCAGACTTGGATGGGGCGAATTTGGAGGGGGTAAGTATGGTAGGTGCTTGTTTGGTAGGGACTATTTTAACCGCAGACAAAGGCAAATAAATTAAGATGGTTTATTGGTTGGTTTCTGGGGTTTTTGTTTTGGTTTGTTGGCTTATCCAAAGGGCGATTGTTCCTAAGAATAATAGTCCTAAAATGCCGGCTAGGGGGTTTTGATTTACGCCGGTGATTATTTCGGGGACTTTGCCGGAATATTTGGTTAGGTTTCCTACTCTAACAATGTAATATCCCCAAACTAAACCTCCATGAAATCCCATCGGAAAACCCAAACGTCCTTGGTGAGAGAGTTTTCCCCAAACACAGGTTAATCCTAATAGGAATAAACCGATAATTTGTGGCCACGTTGCAAGAATTACATCTAGCGGCCTGATATAATGGGATATGGCAAAAATTAAGCCATTTACTAATAGGGAAATTTGTAAGCTGTAGTTTCGTTGAAGTTCATCAAGTAACCAACCACGAAAAAGTAATTCTTCCGCAAAACCTACCGCCAGCGACATTATTAAGCCTTCTAAGATGGTGAAGGTGAGGCTGGAGGCCGGTTTTTGCCAAATTACCCAGCCAAGCAATCCTTGAGTGATAAATAAGGCAAATAAACTGATAACACCAAGCGCTAAACCGTTAAGTAAATCTCTGCCATTTCTGCGGTTGAATTGTAAGCCGTAATCTCGCAAAATTTGCGGTTGCTGGTAAACGTTTTTTCCCCACCATCTCGCAAGCACAATAAATTCTGTGTATAAAATTACCATTGTAATGATGCTGACTAGGTTTGCATCTTTTACAAAAGCGTAAATGGGGATAGCAAACGGTGCCCATAAACCTACTAAAATTAACAAAAATATCAGCAGGCGTGCCGGTGCTGGGTATTTGGCGAATTTAGCAATTTCGAGTTTCAATCTTTTTTATCCAATTGTGATTAAGGCGTTCCCCGGCTGAGCCGGGGAACGATAAAAAGGGGGTAATGGGATGAAATAAAAGAGTTATTCATCCGGCTCAATTGTGCTTGTTAAGCCGTGATTTTTGAGGGTTTCGCAGTAAAATTCTGCGTGTTCTAAAGCGCAGGTAATCACCAACGCGAGACCGTTGGTGTGTGCTTCCATCATAATACTGACGGCCTGCGGTTGAGTTAGGCTGGGAACGGTTTGCATTAAAGTTTGCACAACGTGCTCCATCGAGTTGAAATCGTCGTTGTGGAGCAGAACTCGATAACGTGGTGCGAGTTTGCGAACCGTTGAACTTTTCGCAATAGTCTCGACTGACACAGCTTTTATCCTCTTTCGTAAATTTTTAAGATTGCTTTCGTCTATTTTAATAAGATCCGGCTCTCAATCTCTATTCGTCAACGGTTTTGTTTTACGGATAACCGAACTCGCATATTTCGGTTTACTTGTCAAGCAGGCTGGGGGAGTTTCTGCCGTGAGATGGCAACCACAGCTATCAATAATCTCAGCATTCGTAATAGGATTTAGACAAACCAGTTTTCAATTGAAATTTCCCGAAAATCATTATTAAATCTAGTCCTTAAACTCTTCTACCGGCTCATCAAAATCCTCAGATATTTCGATTAATCCTTTGGCATTTCCTGCTTTTGCCGGCCAGCGTTTCTTCTCATAAACCCCCTCAATTTCAATCACAATTTCTGAGCCATCCGCAATATTTATTTCTTCGTACATTTCAATGATTTTACCTTGTTTGATTCCTTTAACTTTCATTGTTTTTTCCTGAAAGACCGCTTTTAGCTAATTATATTGGTTTTTATCCTCAAATGTCTAGTCTGCTTTAGCCTCATTTCCCACCGGCTCATCAAAATTATCTGAGAGTTCCTTCCTATTTAGCAGTTGACGGCAAAAAGTGTGCTAAACCGAACCTCAAAATAGTAAGAGCCGAATTATTGAAAATAAACGGCAAATACACCCTCAAAATTACGGTTTGCCTCAACGCCAACCCGCACCGGCACACCTAAGATAAAAACATGGAAGGCAACAGCAATCAAAACATCAATATTTATAAGAGAGGCAACCTAAAAATGTACCCTATTTACTTACAACCCTGGCGCGAACTTGATCACCTCCGCACTCAATTAGATAAAATGTTTGATCAAGTTCCTCAAAGCAGAAATTGCGCGGTGAAAACGCAACAAAATCGGCCCACCCGCACGCCGGCAATTGAATTGCAAAACACCGAAGAAGCCTTGATTTTGCGAGTAGAAGTACCGGGGATGGAAGCCAAAGATTTAGACATCCAAGTGAGCCGACAAGCCGTGCAAATCATCGGTACCTACACTCAACCGGCCACTGCTGTCTGCACTGAATTTCGCTATGGAGAAATTCGGCGAGTGATTGAACTACCTTTGCCGGTGGAGCAAGATCAAGTAAAAGCCGACCTCAAAAACGGTATCCTCACCCTCAGCTTGCCAAAAGTCTCAGCAGTGCGTCCCAGCGTTGTCAAAATTAACCTCGCAGAAGTCGCACAAACGCAAACCGAGGGGAAAACGGAAAACCACACCACCCCCGCAGAAAACAGCGCCACAGACAGCGAAATAGCCGGGGATTTGTGGGAAAACACATCGGCTGGCTAAAGGTTTTTTAACCCTTGAAGGGGTATTAGCGCCGAGTATGGCGCAAAACCGCCACATCAAAAGTACGGTAAATACCCCTTCATCATCCAACCCCTAAACCCCAGTATAGAAATACGAGATTTATTTTAAATACTGAGGCTGGATTGGCGCGTTATTAAACCATCGCCGGTTTAAATTGCACGCTATAAAGTATGCCTAAAAACAGGCAAATACAGACCAAAGTTTTTGTAGTCATTGGAGCTAAAGCACCCTTATGGGAAAAGTTGTTGGAATTGATTTAGGAACGACTAACTCTTGCGTCGCCGTTATGGAAGGTGGTAAACCCACCGTTATTGCTAACGCTGAAGGTTTCCGCACCACGCCTTCTGTTGTTGCTTTTACGAAAACAGGCGACCGTTTAGTAGGCCAAATTGCTAAACGTCAAGCAGTAATGAACCCCGAAAACACTTTCTATTCAGTGAAGCGTTTTATCGGGCGCCGGTTTGATGAAGTTACCCACGAATCTACAGAAGTTTCTTATAGAGTTGTTCGGGAAGGAAACGGCAATGTGAAAATTGATTGCCCGATTGCCGGCAAACAATTTGCCCCCGAAGAAATTTCCGCCCAAGTGCTTCGCAAATTGGTAGATGATGCGAGTAAATATTTAGGCGAAAAAGTAACGCAAGCTGTGATTACAGTTCCGGCTTACTTTAATGACTCTCAGCGTCAAGCAACCAAAGACGCGGGTAAAATTGCCGGTCTTGAAGTGCTGCGGATTATTAACGAACCGACCGCCGCTTCTCTGGCTTATGGTTTAGATAAAAAGAGCAACGAAACGATCCTGGTTTTTGACTTGGGTGGTGGTACGTTTGACGTTTCGATCCTTGAAGTTGGCGACGGCGTTTTTGAAGTGCTGGCAACTTCTGGCGATACTCACCTGGGTGGGGATGATTTCGATAAGAAAATTGTGGATTTCTTGGCTGCTCAATTCCAAAAAGATGAGGGAATTGATTTGCGGAAAGACCGTCAAGCTTTGCAGCGTTTAACGGAAGCCGCAGAAAAGGCAAAAATTGAGTTGTCTAGCGTGACTCAAGCAGAAATTAACTTGCCTTTCATCACTGCAACTCAAGACGGCCCGAAACATTTGGATACGACTTTAACACGGGCGAAATTTGAGGAATTGTGCTCGGATTTGATCGACCGTTGCCGTGTGCCGGTGGAAGCTGCGATCCGCGATTCTAAACTCGATAAAAGCGCCATTGATGAAGTGGTGATGGTGGGTGGTTCGACTCGAATTCCTGCGGTTTTGGAATTGGTTAAACGGGTTTTGGGCAAAGATCCTAACCAAACGGTTAACCCTGATGAAGTGGTGGCTGTTGGTGCTGCTATTCAAGCGGGTGTGCTGGCCGGTGAAGTTAAGGATATTCTGCTTTTAGACGTTACTCCGCTTTCTCTGGGTGTGGAAACTTTGGGCGGTGTGATGACGAAGATTATTCCTCGTAACACCACAATTCCTACTAAGAAATCGGAAGTGTTTTCGACGGCGGTTGATGGTCAAACTAATGTGGAAATTCACGTTCTCCAAGGTGAACGGGAAATGTCTTCGGACAACAAGAGTTTGGGTCAATTCCGTTTAGATGGTATTCCACCGGCCCCTCGTGGTGTTCCTCAAATTGAGGTGACGTTTGATATCGACGCCAACGGTATTTTAAACGTGATGGCCAAAGATAAGGGTACTGGTAAAGAGCAATCTATCAGCATCACCGGCGCTTCTACGCTTGATAAGAGTGAAGTTGAGAAGATGGTGAAGGAAGCTGAAAAGAATGCTAATGCTGATAAGGAACGCCGCGAAAGAATCGATCTGAAAAACCAAGCAGACTCGCTTTCTTATCAAGCTGAGAAGCAAATGAAGGATCTGGAAGATAAGGTTTCTCCCACTGATAAAGCGAAGGTTGAAGGTTTGGTGAAAGATTTGCGCGAAGCCATCAGTAAGGATGATTTTGATCGCATTAAGTCGCAGATGACTGAGTTGCAACAAACGCTTTATACGATTGGTAGCAATATCTATCAGCAGGCCGGTGGTGGCACTCCGGGTGCCGGTGGCCCGACTGATGGCCCTCCTAATGGTGGTACCGGTGGTGGTACTAGCTCTGGCGGTGATGATGTGATTGATGCTGAATTCACGCAAAGTTAATTTGTCATTGATCAAATGATTAGTTAATAGATAAAAGAGGCTGGGCAATCCCCAGCTTTTTTTGTTAGCTTTTTAGAAAGATTGGAGGTTTTTATAATGGTTTATCCTAATGCTCCTTGGACGCTTAAAGGTTATGCGGTTCAAACTGTGCAAATGGTTGATGTTGCTAAAGTCCGCTCTTTAATTCCTGCTGAGTTAGAGATAGTTTCGGTTTGGCCGGGTAAGACTTTAGGCGGGGTTTATGTGGCTTCTTATGGGGCCGGTTCTGTCTTGCAATATAATGAGTTAATTGTGGTTTCTGGTTTGGTGAGTTATGCCGGTCATTGGGGGGCTTGGATTTCTCATATTTATGTAGATAATGCGGATTCTATGGCGGGGGGTCGTGAAATTTGGGGTTTACCAAAACAGTTGGCTGAGTTTAGTTGGAATGAGAATTCTGTGAGTGTTCAAAAAGGCGATAAGCAGCTTTGTTCGTTGGTTTGGAAAAAGTCGTTTTTGCCGGTGCCGGCGGGGATACAGTTGCCTTTTAGTGGGCCGGTTATTTCTTGTTGGGATAGTAATTTTTTGATGTTTAAAGGTGATTTTGGTAGCCGTTTGGGGTTGGTTGATGCTCAGGTGGAAATTCCAGCGGAAAGTGAGTTTTTTGGCTTGGGTTTAAATCAGCCTACTTTGACGGTTTATTGTGATGAGTTACGGTTGGTTGCTGGGGTTCCAGAGATGATTGGGGAAAAGAAAGTTGCATATAGTTATTAAAGCAAAAACCCGGTTTTTTTAGAACCGGGTTTTTTATTTTAGGTGAAATTAAATGCTAGAACCGGATGCCGCTTCTGCTCCCATTGGTAATACACAACCGCGCAAAAAATCGATTTGTTGTTGAAAATCCATTGATTCAATTTGCCCTAATAACGTTTGTCCTTGTTCGGGCAATTTGTAATCTTCGGGCATGGGAATAATTGTGCCATTTTCCATGCCTTGAGCGAGAAAATACCAGAATGCAAGTTTGGTTTCAGGGCTCATTGAACCATACATTCGGCTCAATTCTGTGCTTTTTTTTCCGGCAATATCACGCATGGCTTGCAGTTGTTTTTCGTGAGACAAGTCTTTTACTTGATTAAACAAGCCTTGAGCAATTTCGGAACCAGAAGCGCCTGGGGCTGCCGGTGTGATTGATTTACCTAATTTTGTGTAAACAAACCACAACAAACCAAGCTGATCGTCTATATTTAAGTTGTTTAAAGCTTGTTTGCCGCGATCATAAGCGCCGGTGGGGGTTGGTGTAACTGTCATGTATTTCTCCAATTAGTAATGAATAGCTGTCTCGTTTCCTCGCTTGAGGGAAAACGTGAATTTTTTTGCTTATTAGCAAGGTAACGGATTATTAAGGAATGGTGTATCTTGCTACAGGTAGAAATGCTCAATGCTAGAAGTCGGTCAAATTAGGGGGTAAAATATTTAAGCAATTTCTAACTATAGGAAGAGGCAAAAATGACATTTTAAGTATGCTCGTAATTGCAGAGTTTGGATTTAAAATATGAATTCTAATTAATAGATAATGGTTGATTTTATAAAAATGACCGCTACTCTACTTTTTTTAGTAGGATTGAAGATTTTTCTGGGGCCGGTGTAGGAAGGGTTGAATAAATCGGCAAGGGTGATATACTATTGAAAGCCGGCATTGTGGCGGCTGATGTTGTTTGCCTCCTGACTTTATGCGAATTATACACACAGCGGACTGGCATTTAGGGCGACGTTTGCGGGGGATAGATCGCACCCCAGAAATAGCGGCGGCGCTGCAACAACTGTTAAAACAAGCGATAGCAGAAAATGTGGATGCGGTATTAATTGCCGGCGATATTTTTGATGTGGCTAACCCGCCAGCGTATGCAGAAAAACACGCCTATCAATTTTTTTGTGGGTTACAAGAAGCCGGTATTCCTGCTGTCGCCATTGCCGGCAACCATGACAGCCATGCGAGAATAGATAGCCTCGCTCAATTGCTATCCCTCGCGGGGGTGCGGGCGCTAGGAAAACCCCGTTGCTCTGCGGATGGGGGCACAATTACTCTCAATACAAAAAGCGGAAAACTTTGCGTAGGGGCGATGCCGTTTGCTTCAGAACAAAGGCTTTTAGATGCAGATGCTTTGTGGCATCAAGATGAAACAGAAAGACGCTCAAATTATCGGGAAGTAGTGGGATTTTTGTTTGAAGATTTAAGCAGAGAATTTAGAGACAATACAGTTAATATTTTGATGGCACACTGTAGCCTAGATGGAGCCAGAGCCGCCAAATCAGAAGTAAGTTATTATACGCGAGATAAGTATTTAGTAGACAAAGAAAGTTTCCCCCAATCTGCTCAGTATATCGCCTTGGGGCATATTCACATTCATCAGCAAATCGGAAAAAAATATCCGGCTTATTATTCGGGTTCATTAATTCAATTAGATTTTGGGGAAGCGGAACAACAAAAGGGCTATTGTTTGATAACAGCAGAACCCGGAGAAAAGGCAAAAGTTGAGTTTAAACCTTTGATGGCTCAGAAACCTTTAAAAGTAATAAGGTGCAAAAAAGCCAACTTAGAAGAAACCCTAGAAGCCAATCAATATCATGCCGGCTTTTTAAAGGTTATTGTGGAAATGGAAAGCCCCGAAATGGGATTAGCAGATAAAGTTAGAGAAATTTGCCCGCAAACGCTGGTAGTTGAGCCATATTACCCCGAAATGCAACTACCAGAAACACCGACACCGGCAACAATAAACCCCGATAACTTTGAACCCCTAGAAGAATTTAAAAACTACTACAAAAACCGCCTAAACACAACCCCACCGCCAGCAGTATTAACAGAATTCCAAAACCTCTATAACCAACAAAAAGAAACATCTTTTACATAATCAATCCATCCCATTCATCTGTGGAGCAGGCATCTTGCCTGCTTTACATCTGCGGTTAAAAAATACTACCTAAACTCTCAAACTTATGCGCCCAATTGAACTAAACTTAGAAGGATTTACCAGCTTCCGCCAAGAAATCAAAATCAACTTTACCGACTTAGACTTATTTGCAATAACCGGCGCCACAGGAGCCGGCAAATCCTCCCTTTTAGATGCTATGACGTATGCACTTTATGGCACCACAACCCGCACCGGCAAACAAATATCAGACTTTGTTAGCCAAGGCGCAAACAACTTAAAAGTACAACTACATTTTTCAGTAGCAAACAACCAATATCGCATCACGCGCCGCTGTCGTCTCCGCACCGGCACCCCCGAAAATAAAGTCTTATTAGAAACATGGCAAAACAACAACTGGGAAAACTTAGGAACCAGCATCACAGCAGTTCAAAAAACCCTCGAAGAAATCATCGGAATGGACTTTGACACATTCACGAGAGTTATAGTTTTACCCCAAGGAAAATTTGACGAATTCCTCAAAGGAGACACCGCCAAACGCCGAGAAATTTTGCGACAATTGGCAGGTTTTGAGATTTTTGAGCGGATGCGAAAACAAGCCGGTGAAATGACGAAACTCTTTAAACAAGAGCGGGAAATGGTAGAACGTCAATTAATGGAAATTGATGCACCGGCACCCCTAGAAATTGAAGAAAAAAGTACCCAACTTGCTGCATATCAACAACAATTACCCACCCTTAATCAAGCAGTCGTCACAGCCCAAAAAACCTTAGATGAAGAAGAAAATTTATTAACTCAACTCTCCAGACTTATCCAATTAAAAAAAGACTTAGAAAACCTTAATGCCAACAATTCAGAAATCGCCGTATTGCAAGCGCGGTTAGAAAAATTAATTGCTGCTAATAACCTCCAAGCAGATTGGGCATTAGTAAGAGAAGCACGCAGTAGTTTTGAAACAGCAGAAACCGGGGTTAAAAATGCTACAATTTCCCTGAATATAGCGCGAGCAAATCTCAACACAGAGCAGCAACAATTAGAAAAAGTCAGAAAAGAAAATGAAGTGCTGGCACCCCAACTCAAAGCACGCGAAGAAGCCCTTGCTGGAGCAAAAATTTATGAAGAGCAACGCGCACAATATGGCAAAGAAGTAATTAATGCCGAGAAAACACTGCGGGAAAAAAGCCGGCAACTAGAAAGCGCCCAAACAGAGTTAACAACTGCCGAAAATAAGGTAAAAGTAGCACACCGGCAAGTCAGCGAAGCAACGGCAAGTCTTGAGCAATATAAAGCCGGTGGTGAGCGATTAAAAAGCTTAGAAAAAATTGCTCCTCTTTTGATTCAATTGCAGGAAATTGATAGCCAGGTAAAAAATGAACAAAATCAACTTATAAAAGCCAACAAAGATAAAGAAGCCGGCGCACAAAACTATCAGCAATTGCAGTTAAAATTGCGAGATTTAGAAGCCTCATTGCAACAAGCACGGGAAGCTTTAGAAGCCGGCGAAAAAGCAAATGCAGAAGCCGCAAAACTCAATCATGCAGCCGCATTGCGAGTGCAGTTGCAGGCAGGCGACCTTTGCCCTGTGTGCGGGGGGATACATCCAGAAAACGAGCGTTTGCCAGAGTTACCGGCATCCAGTGTGCTAGATTTAGTGCCGGTGCGAGCACAACTCAATACAGCACAAAAAGCCTTTCAAAATTGCCAAATTGAAACAACAAAAGCAGAAAGCACACTAGAAGCACTAAAAAGCCTATCCCAACAATTAAGCCAAAACCTAACAGCAACTCAGCAAAGATTAAACGCCGTCCAATTAGAAATTAATACCATTTTAGGCGAAGAAAACTGGCTGCCTTTGACACTTAAACAAGAATTACAAAGCTTGCAAACCAGCGATAAAGCCTACCGGGATACACAGCAACAATTGGAAAAAGCCTCAACCCAATTGCAAGTAGCTCAACAAGCCTTACAATATAGCCAAGAAACCCTTGCCAAAATTCAGACAGAATATCAACAAAGCCTTGCAGAATTAGAACACCGGCAACAGCAATTAAAAAGTTGTGAAGCTAAACTATTTGAAATAACGAATAATCAACCCTATCAAACTTTATTACAAACCTTGCAGCAAGATAAACAAAAATTAGCTACCCAACTAAAAGAGGCGGAAAATGCCTATCAAAGCGCCCATAATCAGGCAATTTTGATGGAAGAAAGAGCCAAACAAGCCACCGGCAACCTCGAACAAGCCACAGCCAAAATTCAGCAATTAGAGGCCGGTTGGCAAGCCAAACTAACCAGCGTCAACTTCACCGAAGAAACCTTTATATTTGCAGTCGAAGACATCAAAAAACAAGCCGAATGGGAAAGACTAATTCAGCAACACCGCGAAGCCAAAATCAAACTAGAAACCAAAATCACCGATTTAACAGAAACCATCGGAGAAGAAAAGGCAAAACAAACAAGCCTAGCTGAATTAAATCAACGCATCCAACAGCATAAAACCGCCAAACGCAACGCCGAAGAACAAGTGCAGCAAACCCAAAAACAAATTGCAGAAATCACAGCATTTTTGCAAATTGCTCAACAAAAACAACAGCAAACAGAAAGACTCATAGAGCAGCAAACTAGCTTACAAGAAAGAGAAGAAACTTATCATACTTTGGCACAAAACCTAAAATCTAATGAATTTCAAGCCTACATTTTAGAACACTTAGAAGACGAATTAGTAAAACGAGCAACAATCTTGCTAGAAGAATTAACCGAACAACGCTACGCTTTAAAAACCCAAGAGGGAGAATATTGGGTGCAAGACAACTGGAATGGGGGAGAATTACGCCGTGTGCGGACACTTTCTGGCGGAGAAACCTTTGCCACCTCTCTCTCAATGGCACTCGCACTCTCAGAAAAATTAGCCCAAGGATCACAATTAGGTAGCCTATTTTTAGACGAAGGCTTTGGCACTTTAGATGCTGAAACATTGGAAAGCGTAACGCAAATTTTAGAGTCATTAAGACAGCAATCTCGCTTAATTGGAGTCATTACCCATATTCGCCCATTAGCAGAAAGATTGCCGGCGCAAATTAAAGTTAACAAAACTCCCCAAGGTTCTCATATCAAAATCGAGGTGCAGTAAGAATCTTTTCTCATTTTTTCTAACTTTTCAAAAATAAACAAAGCCCCCCAAAGATCACCCTTTAAAAGTAAACCTTCAGCCTCCCATTTAACTCACCGGTTTCTCCCTTTTTACCCAAAAACTCACTGAAAAAACACAGAGGACAGTCGCCTCTGTGTTACAAAAAAACCTTAATTTACCCCCGTAATTCTCCGCATAGCCTCCACAACATTTTCCCGACTATTAAACGCAGAAATCCGAAAATAGCCCTCACCGGCAGCACCAAAACCAGACCCCGGAGTACCCACAACATTTGAATTCTGCAACAACTTATCAAAAAAGTCCCAACTCGATAAATTATCCGGCGTTTTTACCCACACATAAGGCGCATTAACACCACCATAAACCGCCAAACCGGCAGCAGTTAATTTCTCCCGAATAATCGCAGCATTTTCCAAATAAAAACTAATCAACGCCTTAACCTGCGCTTGCCCTTCCTCAGAATACACCGCCTCAGCGCCCCGCTGCACAATATACGAAACCCCATTAAACTTAGTAGACTGCCGGCGGTTCCACAACTTCCATAACTCCACATCCGAATTATCCGCCGCCTTTGCCTTCAAGTTTTTTGGCACCACAGTAAACGCACAACGAGTACCCGTAAAACCGGCTGTTTTTGAGAACGAACGAAACTCAATAGCACAATCTTTTGCCCCTTCTATCTCATAAATAGAATGGGGAATATTATCCTCAGTAATATAAGCCTCATAGGCCGCATCAAACAAAATAATCGCGTTATTTTGCTTTGCATAATTCACCCACTGCGTCAAGTTTTCCTTACTCGCCACAGCCCCCGTAGGATTATTCGGAAAACATAGATAAATTAAATCTACTTTCTCCGCCGGCACCTCAGCAGTAAAATTATTTTCCGCCGTCACCGGCAAATAAACTAACCCCTCAAATTCTCCCTTTTCATTCGCAGGGCCGGTGTGTCCCGCCATCACATTTGTATCCACATAAACAGGATAAACAGGGTCAGTTACCGCAATTTTGTTATCATCACCAAAAATATCCAAAATATTGCCGGTGTCGCATTTTGACCCATCCGAAATAAAAATTTCATCCGCATCAATATCACATCCGCGAGATTGAAAATCATGCCTCGCAATTGTCTCTCGTAACCAACCATAACCCTGTTCCGGGCCATACCCTTTAAAACTTCCCCGTTCCCCCATATCTTCCACCGCCTTTATCATCGCCTTGCGACAAGCTTCTGGAAGCGGTTCCGTCACATCCCCAATCCCCAAACGAATAATTTTTGCATCAGGATTTGCCGCCGCAAACGCATTCACACGCCGTGCAATTTCAGGAAAAAGGTAGCCAGCTTTCAGCTTTAGGTAGTTATTGTTAATTGTTGCCATGATTAATTAATTGAAACAGCTTAAAATAGCTTACCTCAAAACGTTGCTCACAAAAAACCTAAATTTTTACCAAAATCGCAAAAACCCACCTCAACCGCAGACAAAGGCAATTTTGTCAAGCACTTTGTCAAAGAACTTTCTGAGGCAAACTAAGGTAAAAATAAAAAAGACACAAACCCCTAAAAACCTCTATGTCTCAAGCTGAAAAACTCCGTCAAATCATCCAAAAACCCGAAATCTTAGTAGTTCCCGGCATCTACGATTGTATCAGTGCCAAACTTGCAGAAAAAGCCGGTTTTGAAGCCGTATTTACCAGCGGATTTGGCATCTCCGCCTCCACCCTTGGAAAACCAGATTACGGCCTTCTCACCGGCACAGAAACCCTCTACACCGTCGGCAGAATCGTCCAAGCAATAAACATCCCCCTCGTCGCCGATTTAGACACCGGCTACGGCAACCCCCTCAACGTCATTCGCACCGTTACCGAAGCCGTACAATTAGGCATTTCTGGCATCATTTTAGAAGACCAAGAATGGCCGAAAAAATGCGGACACATGGAAAACAAGCGCGTCATTTCTGCTGCTGAACACATCCAAAAAATTAAAGCCGCTGTCCACGCTAAAGCTAACAGCAACCTCGTAATTATTGCCCGTACAGATGCCCGTGCACCCCTCGGATTAGACGAAGCAATTAAACGCGGACGCGCTTATTATGAAGCCGGTGCAGACATCATATTTATCGAAGCCCCGCAAACCATAGAAGACCTTAAAATCATCGCCCAATCCCTCCCCAATATCCCCCTCTTTGCAAACATGATTGAAGGCGGAAAAACCCCCCTACTCACCCCCGCAGAACTGCAAAACTTAGGCTATAAAATAGTAGTATTTCCCCTTGCCGGCCTCTTCGCCGCCACCCACGCCATGCAAACCTGCTTTCATCACCTCAAACAAAACGGCACCACCACCGGCCTAAATAACCTCGTAAACTTCCAACAATTTGAGGAAATAATCGACCTCCCCAAATATCGCCAACTTGAACAACAATTCTCCTTTGAAAATAACCAACCATAAACAACCAAAACCAAACAATGAAAACCCCCATTTGCATCACCCTCCGAACCCAACTGCAAAAACTTAAAACCCCCATCATCATTGGAGTAGCCGGTGACAGCGGCAGCGGAAAAACCACCTACAGCGACGGAATACGCCGGCTTATTGGTAGCGACATTGTAGACACAATTGCAATGGATGGCTACCACAAAGAAAACCGCGAACAACGCAAAATTAGCAATCGCCTCCCCCTCGATCCCGAAGCCAACAACCTAGACTTACTCCAACAACATCTCACCCAACTTAAACAAGGCAAAACCGTCGAAATACCCATCTATAACCACGCCACCGGCAACTTTGACCCCCCCCTACCATTTCCCCCCAAACCGATCATCATCGTCGAAGGGTTACACGCCCTTTATCCCGAATTTTTACCCCTTTTAGACTTTAGCATTTATGTAGACCCAGACCACGATGTAAAATGGCAATGGAAATTTGAGCGAGACGTCAAAAAACGCGGTCATCGTGCCGAAAACCTCAAAGAAGAAATGCTCAAAAGAGAAGCCGCCTTTAAACGTTGGTTAGACTTCCAAAAAACCGGCGCCGATGTCGTCATCAAAATCTCTCAAAGCCAACTCAAAGAATACTCCCGCCACGAATTTACTGCCCACATTCCAGAAGGCTATTACAAAGTAGAATTAATCGTTGTCCCCGCCGCAGTTCCCCTGCCAACGCTACCCCTGCCTTTTGACTTAGCCGCCATGCTAGAATCCCACCAACCTCCCTTTATGTTGGCAGCCGTTCCCTGCACCTATTGGGGACGAAACGTAATGATATTACACATTGACGGAATCCTTTCTCAAGAAACAATTTCCGAACTAGAAAACCACATCGTAGACTACACCGGCATCCCCATTGAACAAGCCATCACAAAACGCGAAAAAAGCCAAGTTTCTGCCACAGAATTCGCCCAACTTTTAATCACTTGGCGATTCTTAGAACAAGTCAACCATATCTTAGAAGAAACCAGCAATTAAAAAATTCTTTCTAATCACTTATCATTTCCTCTACCGGCTTTTGTTCAGACAAAGGCCGGTAATTAATAATCGTCAAATTGATAACAGACACCAATAAAAACATCACAGCCACACCGAAAACCAGCCGTTCCAGCAAACTGCTACCTCCTCGGAGATTGTACTGCCCAGGTATCCTTAAATGCCGGTCAGCAGAAGATGAGTTTGACAGTTTGCCGGTTAACTGAGACTTTTTTTGAAAAAACAATTTAAGCACGATTTCCTCCACACCTCAAGAAAATTGGCATAAAACCGGCCAGACGAACCCTAAATAATTGTAGGGCTGGGAGTCCTTTCTTTGATCCAAGGGTTAGACCCCCTTTTTGGCTGTGTCTACTTTTCTTAATTTAAGACAGGTTTTCCTAATCATAATACAGATTTTTTTATCCCCAACAGCAAAAATCCAGACTTAGCCAACCGGCACCCAGGAAACACCAGAAAAACCAACCCTACATTAATTATCTAATTCTTTTTCCCACAAATTCTTGACTTTTTAACCTTTTTAAGCATAATTTGTTCATACATAAATAAGTATCAATAGTTACGATTGAGCATTCCTATAGGATCAAAAACTCCGAAGCCGCCTCAGAAAAATAACTTGTTCGTTCAAAAGCCAAAACCGCAAGCCCGGCAAGGGTTTGAACCAATAAACCCCCCTTTAAAAAAGTAAGATGCGCGCTAGCCCCAACCATTTATAAGCAAAAATTACAATATTCATCGTGTAATTTTTTAGATCCGCGCCACAAATTTGAAACCCTTTCCGGTAATCTATAGAGACAAGCTTAAAAAAATATTAATCACCCATAGAGAAGCATCTAGGAATCCCTAGAGGCTTGGTTTCTGCTTGCTTGCCAACAAAAAAACTTCTCAAGACGAGGAATTGCCAATGGCACAATATTTGTTACAAACTGTTTGGCTCGTCCCCTGCTACGCGCTAATAGGAGCAGTAGTAGGAGGTGTTTGGTCGCCCGGAATCATCCGGCGCACCGGCCCAAGACCAGCAGGCTATGTCAACGCTATAATGACCTTTTTCGGCTTTTTTCATAGCTTATTTGCCCTCCAAGCCATCTGGAACCAACCAGCACAACAACTATCTTATACCTGGCTCAACGCCGCCGGCCTCAACCTCAGCATCGACTTAGAACTATCCGCCGTCAGCATTGGCGCAATGCTGCTCGTCACCGGCCTCAACCTCATGGCCCAAATCTACGGCATCGGGTATATGGAGATGGACTGGGGATGGGCGCGGTTTTACGCCCTTGTCGGATTATTCGAGGCTGGGATGTCCGCTTTAGCTTTGTGTAACTCCTTATTTTTCAGTTATGTAATCCTAGAAATTCTCACCCTCGGCACCTATTTACTGATCGGGTTGTGGTTTAACCAATCACTTGTCGTCACCGGTGCCCGCGACGCCTTCCTTACCAAGCGCGTCGGAGACCTATTCTTATTAATGGGAGTCGTTGCCCTCCTGCCTTTAGCCGGCACCTGGAACTACACCGAACTCGCTCAATGGGCAAGCACCGCCAAAATTGACCCCCGCGTAGCCACCCTACTAAGCTTAGCCTTAATTGCCGGCCCAATGGGTAAATGTGCTCAATTTCCTCTGCACCTGTGGTTAGACGAAGCAATGGAAGGGCCCTTGCCAGCCACCGTCCTGCGTAACACCGTCGTTGTCTCCACCGGCGCCTGGGTACTGATCAAACTCCAGCCGGTCTTAGCCCTTTCCCCCGTCGCCTCCGCCTTCACAATTTTTATCGGAGCCCTCACCGCCATCGGTGCCTCCTTAATTGTTATCGCCCAAATTGATATCAAACGCGCCCTTTCCTACTCAGTCAGCGCCTACATGGGCCTGGTCTTCATCGCCGTAGGGGCAGGTCAAGACAACACAGCCCTCGTTTTACTCTTCACCTACGCCGTAGCAATGGCCACCTTAGTCATGGCCACCGGCGGCATTGTCTGGAACAACATCACCCAGGATCTCACCCAACTCGGCGGACTTTGGACACGCCGGCCTATTTCAGGACTCTGCTTTATTGTCGGAGCCCTGGGCATGATTGCCGCCCCGCCCTTTGGCAGTTTTTGGGCCTTATTGCAACTGGGTGATCACCTCTGGAAAACCCAACCTTGGTTAGTCGGAGTCTTGCTCACCGTCAACGCCTTAACCACCTTTAGCCTCACCCGTGTATTTGGCTTAATTTTTGGTGGCAAAACCCAAACCATGACCGCTCGCTCACCCGAACTGAACTGGCCCTTTGTCTTACCCATGACCATCCTGGCCGGCATTGTTCTCCACGTTCCCCTCTTACTCCTCACCTGGAACTTATTACCGAATTGGGCAAATTTCGATATAGCCATTGCCGGTTTATTAATCGCCTCCACCGGGGCCGGTTATTACCTTGGTGCCCGCATTTACTTAAACGACCGCTGGCCCAAACCCGTGCAATTTAACAAGCCCATCCAAGACTTTTTTGCCTACGATCTTTATACCGCCCAACTTTACCGAATTACCGTAGTCTTTGCCGTTGGTTTAATCTCCCAAATTGTTTACTGGATTGACCGCTATATAGTCGATGGTCTCGTCAATTTCGTAGGCATTTTTACCGTATTCAGCGGTCAAAGCCTCAAATACAACGTCTCCGGCCAAACCCAATTTTATGCCCTGACAATTTTGAGCGGAATTGCTTTACTAGGACTGGTTGTAAGCTGGCCCTTCCTATCCCATCTTTCTCTAATAGTTGGCAGTTGATCCAACTCCTGAGATAGTTAAGGGCGGGGGTATTTTTGCAGAGGTTTTACCCCCCTGCAAAAAAAATAGGAAACATCTCTCCACCCCCATAAAAAGATGTCTCTTTGTTTCTCTTATTTGCTGTGAAAAGGAAAAAACCATGACCACAAACTATCAAGGCGCATTCTCAAGACGGAACTTAATTAAATTGGGTGCCGGTGCCGTATCTGGTGCCGTCGTAACATCAGTAATCGGCTCAAATTTAACCACACCAGAACCGGCAATCGCCGACAATGATATTACTCCCGATCAAGCACTGCAAAAACTATTAGACGGCAATAAACGTTTTGTTGAACGCAAGCGGCAAAACCCCAACCAAGATTATGCACGTCTTGAACAAGTAGCCAAAGGCCAAAAACCCTATGCCGCCGTTCTTGGTTGTGCTGATTCTCGTTTTCCCTCAGAAATTATTTTCGACCAAGGTTTAGGCGATTTATTTGTATGCCGAGTTGCCGGTAATGTTGCCACACCCGAAGAAATTGGCAGCCTAGAATTTGGCACCCTTGTTTTAGGCGCAAAAGTCCTAATGGTAATTGGACACAAACGCTGCGGCGCTGTAGAAGCAACCATCAAAGGCGCTCAAGTTCCGGGTCAAATTGCCAGTATTTTAGATGCCATTAAACCGGCAGTAAACAGCGCCAAAGACTTACCCGGCGACCGCCTCGAAAATACCTGCAAAGCAAATATTGCTCTTCAAGTTGAGCGATTAAAAACATCGCCGGTGATTGCCGAATTAATCACCGCCGGAAAATTAAAAGTAGTAGGAGGCTACTACGATTTAGACAACGGCGCAGTTACTATGATTAGCTAATGCCCTAAGTTGCCGGCTTTATCATTGCTGATTGCCCAATGATAAAGCCCAAAAAAACAACAGCAAAACAGTAAAAACACAGGACAACTCTATGCTCAGTACATTAATATGGTTGCCCGTTTTGGGGGCTATTACAATTGGATTCTTACCAGGCAAACATTCGGCCTCCTTCTTACGTTTAATTACTTTAGTATTTGCCACCGGCATCCTCGGCATCACCGTTTGGTTAGCCACTCAATTTAACATCACCAGCCCCGGCCTCCAATTTCAAGAATATTTACCCTGGATTCCCCAACTCGGTTTAAGCTATAAACTCGGAATTGATGGTTTATCTTTCCCACTTTTAGCCTTAAGCGCTTTCCTCACCTGGATTGCCATTTATGGCACAGGCGAAGCCGTAGAACGCCCCCGTCTTTACTATCCGTTAATTCTGCTCGTAAATTCTGCCATTGCCGGCGCATTTATGGCTCAGAATTTACTTTTGTTTGTCTTGTTTTACGAACTCGAACTCATCCCCATTTACCTCTTAATTGCCATCTGGGGCGGTCAAAAACGCGCCTATGCCGCGATGAAGTTTCTCATTTATACGGCAGTCTCCGGGCTATTAATTTTAGTCGGCTTTTTAGGCTTAACTTGGTTAAGTGGTTCCGCAAGTTTTGACTACCAATTGCTCAATACTGCTAACTTATCCCAAACAACTCAGCTAATTTTAATCACCCTCTTATTGGTGGGATTTGGCATCAAAATTCCTCTCATTCCTCTTCATACTTGGTTGCCAGATGCCTATGTAGAAGCATCGCCAGCAGTGGCAATTTTGTTAGGAGGAATTCTTGCCAAACTCGGAACCTATGGTTTAGTAAGATTTGGTTTACAATTATTCCCCGAAACCTGGGCTTTGATTGCCCCTGGACTTTCAATTATTGGGGTTGTCACTGTACTTTATGGTGCCCTAACAGCCATTGCCCAAAAAGACATCAAACGCATGGTAGCTTATAGTTCTATTGGTCACATGGGCTATATCTTAGTTGCTGCTGCTGCGGGAAATTCCTTAAGCGTTTTGGCAGCGGTTGCTCAAATGGTAAGTCACGGTTTAATTTTGGCAATTTTGTTTTATCTCGTTGGCATTATCGAAAAGAAAGTTGGCACCCGCGAACTCGATGTTTTAAACGGATTAATGAACCCAATTCGCGGTTTACCCCTCGTCAGTGCCCTCTTAATTCTCGGTGGCATGGCCAGCGCCGGCATCCCTGGTTTAGTAGGCTTCATCGCCGAATTCATGGTTTTTCAAGGCACATTTTCAGCATTCCCAGTCCAGACAATTTTGTGCATCATTGCCAGCGGTTTAACAGCGGTTTACTTCGTAATATTGCTCAACCGTACCTGCTTTGGCAAACTCGATAATGCTTTGGCATACTATCCAAAAGTCATCTTGGCAGAAAAAACCCCAGCCCTGATCTTAGCTGCGGTAATTTTCTTCCTAGGAATTCAACCTACCTGGCTAGTCCGGTGGACAGAACCCACCACAACAGCAATGGTCGCCTCCATACCCCCCATAACCACCCAACAACAAATCGCCACCAAACCCTAAAACCATCCCATTCATCCGCGTTCATCTGCGTTAATCTGCGGTTAAAAAACCTCCTAACCACCAAACAAAACTATGGTACAAACACCAATCAAACCCACAACAAAAATCCCACCCTCCCAGCACGAATTTGCCGAAGTCATCCATCGCTTAGAAGCCGGCGGGTCAATGTTACCCGACACGCCAGAAAACCTAATGCAAATTATCGGCATCTATAAAGCCTATGCCGTACCGATGGACTTCTACTGGCGGGATTTACTTTACATAGCAGAACGAGTATTTTTAGACCCCTTACCCTTCTTTAAATACTTCCTTCCCCAAGAATATTTAGACCTGCATAACCACTACGCCGGCGATGATGCAGATTTGAGATTTTGGCGGGGGCCGGCCACTGCACACCCGGAACTTTTAGCCTTTATGGAAAAAGGCGAAACCCTGAAAATGCCCCGGATTTTTCATCACTGGTTCCATGACCGCATTAATATGGAATTTGCCGAAGAATGTATGCGGTCAATGTTATGGCATCAGAACATGGGTGGCCGGTTTAATGATTTTCTGCAAACCGAAGAATATAAGCAAAATTGCGACCGGGCAATTAAGGCTTATTTCAAAAAGAATCCCTTGATGATGGGATTGTATAAGGCGTTTCCTGAAATGTTTTATGAACAGTGCCGGCAATTGTCTTATTATGCAAATTTGGGACTGTTCTGGGAAATTATGGCGCCGGTGTTTTTTGAAATGTCGGATATTTATGATGAAGGCGGGTTTAAGGGTGTACCGGATGCGATGGATTTTTTGGTGAATGGCATTTTTGCGATTGCCGGCCGGCCTATTTACCATCATGTTTATATTGATGGCGAGTGTTATGAATTGATTCCCAAATCAAAGGCTTTTATGTGGCTTTATGAAGCGGCATTGCCTTATGTGGAAGCGGTGTTTTATCGCACTTCACCTTTCCGGGGTACAAAGTCTTATAATGCTCAAGCAAAACAAGTTCCTGATCAGCAAAAAGATTTTCATTACGGTATTTTGTATGCGGATGTGTTTCCGGTAGGGACTGCCGGTATTCCACCGACATTGTTAATGCAGGATATGCTGCATTTCTTGCCGCCTTATTTGTTGGATTACTACAAGGATAAGTGCCGGGGTGAGGATGATATGCTGATTCAGCTTGGCATTACTTTTCAGCGGTCGATGTATAATGTGACTTCGGCGGTAATTCAGGCATTGCGGACGGCGTTGTTATATCCGTTAGATGATCCTAACCCTAAACATTTGATGGCAAACCGGCGATTTTTTGAGGCGCAAATGGATCGTTTTAAGCGTCCTGAAGCGCGGTTACGGAATATCCAAAGTCAGGAATATCGCTAAGCAGACTTGAAAATTGATTTTAGCTTCTGGGGGGCCGTTAACACCGGCCCTTTTTTGTGTCTGTGTCGTTTTACTCAAAATCAACAAAATTTTCCCCTCACCCCCTTTGCTTGGAAGCCAAGGGGAAACAATTATCCCTTCCCCGTAGACGAGGAGGAGGGTAGGGAGGGAGAGTTTTCTAGTTTTATCCTGTCGTTTGGTTATCGTTGGCAGTAAACTATGCTATTAAAGTCAAGTCTTTGACCGGTATTTTTCTTTCAGGGTAGTGAAACTTAGCCAATTATTGCCGTTTTGTCAAGAAAACCTTTCTATTTGCCATTAATTACAACAGGCTAACAAAGCCTTAATTCAAATACCCCGTTATTTTTTTGACCCATGCTTCTTAGTGAATTGGATATAGCATAACACATCAATATGAACCCAAAAAATCGCTTTTTTCGATTTCCCCGTTCAGGAATTTGGGGCTATTTAATTAAAGTTGCTCTAATAGCAATTGCCTACGTTATCGGAGGAAAAATCGCCACTTCTATTCCGGGGGTAAAACTTTTAGGTTCATCAGTGTGGCCACCGGCAGGAATTTCACAAGCCGCCTTAATTTTGTTTGGCTCTCGATTTTGGCCGGGAGTTGCGTTAGGGGCATTTTTATATGATGTAATTGACCTTAAACCGTCTTTATTTTTTGGGGTTGGGGCTGCATTGGGGGCCGGTTTACAAGCCTTTGTGGCGGCAAGTTTGCTGCGACATTTCAAGTTTCGTCCTGCCTTTGACCGGCTGATAGATGTCGTCAAATTTGTAATTTTCAGCGCTTTAATTTCTACCCAAATTAGTTGTACATTAGGAGCAATGCGTCTTGCTCTTTCAGGTTTGATTCCCTGGTCTGAATATTGGCAAGTGCGCTGGAATTGGTTTTTGGGAGATGCAATGGGAATCATCATTTTTACGCCCTTAATTTTAATTTTATCCCAAAGCCCAGCGCAACTCAACACTCAACCCTTGAGCCGAAAACAGGCAATTTTTCATCAAATTAAAATTTGGATTTGGTTGTTTTTTCTGATTAGCGTCAGTTGGTTAGTTTTTGGTTCAAAAAGCGAAGGCAATCTCTCCCATTATCCCTTAGAATATTTGCCTTTTCCGCTGATTATTTGGTCAGCTATTCAATTTGGACAACGGGGCACGGTTTTGGGTGCTTTTATTGTTTCTAGTATTGCCATTTGGGGAGCTTCTCAAGGTGGCGGCCCGTTTATTACCAAAACTCAAAATAACGCTGAAGCAATTTTATTTTTGCAGGCTTTTATGGGAGTTATTACTATTACTTCCTTGTTGCTTGCAGCCACCGTAGCTGAACGCGCCTCAGCCGAAGACTCGCTGCGACAAAGCGAAATAAAATATCGAGAATTAGTGGAAAAAGCCGGCAGCATTATTTTGAAACTAGACCGGCAGGGAAACATTACTTTTTTAAACGAATTTGCTCAAACTTTTTTTGGCTATAACGAGATAGACCTATTAGGAAAAAGCGCTATTGGTACGCTTCTACCTGAATTCGATATGGCAGGAAAAAATTTAAAAATTATGTTGGAAAATATTTTAAGTAATCCCCGATATTATCAGCAAAATGAAAATGAAAATATGCGGAAAAATGGGGAACGAGTCTGGGTTTCTTGGGCAAATCAAGCGTTTTTTGATGCTGATAACAATCTCACGGAGTTACTTTGTATTGGTACTGATATTACCGACCGCCGGCGCGCAGAAATAGCCCTCCAGCAATTAAATGAACAATTAGAAAGCAGAGTTAAGGAACGCACCCAGGCTCTTACGGAAGCTTTAGAAGCTTTACAAATTCAGCAAGAACAATCTGAGAAATTACTCTTAAATATTTTACCCGAACCCATCGCCGACCGGCTCAAACAAGGTT
This sequence comes from Ancylothrix sp. D3o, assembly GCF_025370775.1. NCBI lineage: Bacteria > Bacillati > Cyanobacteriota > Cyanophyceae > Oscillatoriales > Microcoleaceae > Ancylothrix > Ancylothrix sp. D3o. The sequence goes on from NZ_JAMXEX010000003.1 coordinate 447,094, forward strand.
CCCAAACTATCGCCGATACTTTTGCAGAAGTAACGGTATTATTTGCCGACATTGTTGGCTTTACCGAACTTAGCGCTCAAAGTACACCCTCAGAAATTGTCGGCTTACTCAATGAAATTTTTTCTCGCTTTGACGAATTAGCAGAAAAACACAACCTCGAAAAAATCAAAACCATTGGTGACGCTTATATGGTGGTTGGTGGTTTACCCCACCTCCGCAGCGATCATGCCGAAGCAATTGTTGAAATGGGGCTGGATATGATGGATGCAATTACTGAGATTAAAACCCTTGATGGCAAACCCTTATCTATCAGAATAGGCATCAACAGCGGGCCGGTGGTTGCCGGTGTAATTGGCATCAAAAAATTTATTTATGATTTGTGGGGAGATACAGTTAATATCGCCTCCCGTATGGAATCTCAAGGTATCCCTGGCTGCATTCAGCTAACCCAAAATACCTATGAATTATTGGGGGATAAATATGTTTTTGAGAAACGGGATAAGCTTAAAGTTAAAGGCAAAGGAGAAATGACAACTTATTTTTTAAAAAGCCGAATTTTCGATAATTAAAAGCTCCAAAATTTTACTCCAAAGTAAAATAAAATGTTGCCCCTATATCTACCTCACTATAAGCCCAAATTCGGCCTCCATGCCTGTGAATAATTCGCTGGACAGTCGCCAAACCAATGCCGGTACCTTCAAAGTCGGTTTTGGAATGTAACCGGCCAAAAGGAGTAAACAACTTTTCAGCCTTTGCCATCGAAAACCCCGCCCCATTATCCCGCACAAAATACACCTTTTGATTCGGGCAAATGTCCGGGGCATATTCCCCAACATTTTCCGCCTCAACAGCCAAACAAACCCCAAATTCAATAAAAGCCCAGGGTTTTTTAGCCGTATATTTCCAAGCATTACTAAGCAAGTTTTCCAGCACAATTTGCAACAAACGCGCATCCCCAAAAACCTCTACTCCCGGAGCAATTATTAGCTCAATTTTTTGGGCTGGGTGCGCTTGTAGTAGCTGAAGGGAAATTTTTTCCACCATCTCACTTAAAGCAACTTTTTCGGGCTGCATTTCGCTGCGCGTCACCCGCGACAAATGCAGCAAATCTTCAATTAATTGCTCCATGCGTTTCGAGGCGGCTCTCACCCGCGACAAATAATGTAGCCCTTGTTCATCCAATACCGACCCATATTTTTGCTGCAATACCCAAGTCATGCCATCAATAATTAACAAGGGATTTCGTAAATCGTGAGACACTGAATAATTAAACGCCTCTAATTCTTTATTCGTCACTTCCAAGTCTGCCGCTCGCCGCTTTAAATCATCATGCAGTTTGCGAATTTCTCCCTCGGCTCTCTCACGCTCAGTAAAGTCTCGCATCATTTGGGCAAAACCTCGCAATTGTCCGCTTTCATCTCGCAATGCCGAAATTGCCACCGCCGCCCAAAACTGCGAACCATCTTTTCTGACTCGCCATCCTTCAGCCTCAAACCGGCCTTCTTTTATAGCTAGTTGCAAATCTTTTTCTGGTTGACTAAGCGCGATTTCTTCTAAAAGATAAAAACACCTAAAATGTACACCGATAATTTCTTCAGCGCTGTAGCCTAAAATTCTATCAATGCCGGTGTTCCAACTCACCACTCGTCCATCCACTGCCAAGGTAAAAATCCCATAATCTTTACCGGAAGCTACCAACAATTCATAACGCGCCTGGCTTTCTCTCAGCGCTTCTAAAGTAGATTTTCTCTCGAGAGCATAGCGGATTGATCTCACTAAAAAATCCGCAGTTGTTTGAGTTTTTAATAAATAATCTTGCGCTCCTAAAGACACAGCCTCCACTGCTAATTCTTCATCATCCAAGCCGGTCATTACCACAATCGGAATTGCCGGCGCTTGTTCTTGCACTTTCAGCAGAGTTTCCATACCCACACTATCTGGGAGCGACAAATCGAGTAAAATCACATCAAAATGCTGATTATTCAATTCCTCGATTGCCTGTGCCAACCGGCTGACCGCCACTACTATACACTTCACCGTTTTTGCACAAGACAGTAGCTCTTGAATGAGGGCGATGTCGGCTCGGTTATCTTCTACTAAGAGAATGTCAATTGTTTTTAAATCCATAGGTAGATTATGCCTCCCAAGCGGCGAAATTCATGTTTGAGGTAGCTCCTTAGAGTGCTTCCGCCTTTGCGTAGCCGCAAGTTAACAAAAAAGTCTTATTCTTCGCTCAGCACAATAACTTGGATTATACCTCTTTATTCACAATTTCGGTTGCCGCTTCTCTGCTTAAATCTGCCTTGATTTTTTTTTGTGGAGAGATTTTTCTAGCTATGGATGTCTATAAGTTTTTACGTTTTAAATTTATGCCCAGATTTGGATAACTTAAAAGCCAGGGAAATTTTTTTTGGAAAGCGAAACAGTTGTCAAGAACCTTATCCCCTCTTCCCTAGAAGCGAAGGCGGAGTTTTCTCCTTTTCCTCTCAAAGGGGAGGGGGGTGAAAGAAAGAGGTTTTTTGCCTGATTTAGTTGCCCCACAAAGCAACATTCTAGCGGCTCTGAGGAATTGTAAAATAAAACGTTGACCCCATCCCAACACTCGAATCAACCCAAATTTTTCCTCCATGACGTTCTACAATTTTTTTACAAACTGCCAAACCAATACCCGTACCGGCATATTCTTCGCGGGTATGCAAGCGCTGAAAGATTAAAAACACCCGTTCCCGATATTTTGCATCAAAACCAATGCCATTATCGCGCACTAAAAACAACCAGTCGCTTTCTTGCGATTGAACTTGAATTTCAATAACAGGAAGTTTTGAACTGCGGTATTTAATGGAATTGCCGATTAAATTTTGAAACAGTTGTACCAGTTGGGTACTGTCTCCCAAAACAATCGGTAACTCTGGACGAATAATTGTTGCATTACTTTCGTTAATTGCTATTTGAAGATTAGCCAAAGCCTGATCCAGAACAGCATTACCATCCACCGGCACCAGAGCTTTTCCCTTTGTTCCTACCCGCGAATAAGCCAACAAATCTTGAATTAAAACTTGCATTCGCGTTGCGCCATCAACAGCAAAATAAATAAACTCATTTGCCTTTTCATCAAGTTGATCTTGATAGCGACGAGCCAATAATTGAGTGTAACTCATAACTGCACGCAAAGGTTCTTGAAGATCGTGGGAAGCAATATAGGCAAATTGCTCTAACTCGGCATTAGAACGCGCTAACTCGCCAGCGTGTTGTTGCAAAGCGGCTTCAAATCGGCGTCTATCAAGGGCACTTACAATAATTTCTCCGACGATTTTTAAGAGAGTAATATCATGTTCTGTCCAGTTTTTATTAATCCGAATTCGATCACAACCAATACTTCCCACCACTTCCCCACCGGCAGAAAGTGGCACTCGTAATAACGCTTGATAACCGCCTTCTTCAAATTGCTGTTTTTCTGCTGTCGCACTTTCGGGAAAATCAGCAAGAGAAGAAATTTGCACCGGCTCATCTTTTTTTAAAATTTCCGCCGTATATGCAAACACATCCAGGGATAAATTTTGCCGTTGATGAATTTGAGGTTCAATACCCGGACCACACCATTCATGGGTATTACTCATCGTGTGACCATCTTCGCTAAAGAAAAATACCATTGTGCGGTCTACGGCTATAAACTCAGCCAAAGCGTGGAGAGTTTGCTGAATGCCGGTGTCAATTTCGGTTGCTGACAAATTCAGAAAATGCGTAGAAATATCACTAATTAATTGTAGAAAAACCGCTCGATATTCCAGAGATTTTTGGGCAATTTTGCGGTCTGTAATATCAAAAGCTGCCGATAAAACAGCAATATTACCATCATATTCCATTAAAGCCATTGAAAACTCTGCCCAGCGTTCTTGGCCGGTTTTTGTGGTATGTTTAAATTCATAGCGACTGGCAACTTTTTTACCTTTTTGATGCAAAAAAGGATTATTCATTCCAGCGCGAAAGCGGCGACGAATTAATTTCGCAAACTTTGGATGTATTAGGTTTGTGCCGCCCAGCAGTAATTCTTCACGAGTATAGCCGGTGAGAGTTTCGGCGGCGGAGTTGACATAGCGTAGTTGGGTGCCTTGGCTAATAAAAATCGCGGCGGAGACAGTTTCAGCGAGGGTGCGAAAGCGGACTTCTCTTTCTTGCAAGGCAGCGATGGCTTGTCTACGTTCGCTAATATCGGTGTGGATAAAGACTAAACCGACCGGTTTGTGGGTGCTATCTTTGATGGCATAAGCTCGCAGTAAAGTATGGAAAACTTTGCCGTCGGGTTTGTGCATTTGCACTTCGCCCATCCAGCTATCTCCTCGCATCAAACTGTTAAATACTTCTTCGGCAACACTTTGAGAAGCAAAGAGAATTTTTGCTCCTCCGCTGGTGTTGAGTTGCGAAAAATTGTAGCCAAACATTTCTAAAAAAGCCCGGTTGCTATAGATACAGCGAGCATTTAGATTGCTAATAGTAATTGCATCAGAGGCGCTTTCAACGGCTTGAGAAAGCCAAATTAATTGCTCTTCTGCTTGTTTGCGGTCGGTGATATCTATCCAAGATCCAACGGCTTCTATGGGGTGGCCGGCGCTGTCATAAACAAGCTGCATTTTGTCATACACCCAGCGATAGTTGCCGTCTTTGTGGCGAAAACGATATTCTAAAGACAAATAGCCTTGCTCAAAAAGTCGAGGTAGTTCTTTGAAGACACCGGCCTGGTCTTCTGGGTGGAGATTATCTATCCAAAATTGAGAATTTTGGCGTAATTCTTCGGCATCATAGCCAATCACAGCAGAGATATTATTGGTGATAAAGTTCGCCCCCATCTGATCGGATAAAGGTGCAGAATAAATGACGGCTGGACTGGTATTGACTAAGTGTTCTAAACGTGCTTGGGCAATTTGTAGAGAATGTTGGGTTTGTTTGAGCAGGGTAATGTCGCGGCTAATGGCTAAAATTGAAACGACATTCTCGCTTTTATCTGTGTCAAATTCAGGGACAATATGGGTTTGATAGTGACGGATGCCGGTGGGGGAAGCAAAGCTAAATTCAATGGTTTTTTCTGTGCCGGTTTCAAATACTTGTTCGCTTGCTTGTTGCCAAATTTCGATTAATTGTTCTGGCATTCCTACTTCCTGTTTGGTTTTGCCAAGAAAAGTTTCTGGTAATAAGCCGGTGGCTTTTTCTATGGCTGGGTTGATATAAAGGTAGTGCAGTTTCCTGTCAAGTCGGCTGATAATATCGGGGGTATTTTCTGCGAGAGTGCGGAATTTTCGCTCTTGGTAACGAACAGCTTCTTCTGCTTGTTTGCGTTGGGTAATATCTTCAAAAATAGACAGCCAGCCTATGTAATTTCGGTTTTCGTCACAAACTAAACTGGAAATTCGCCGGATCATTCGTCCGTCTTTAAGCGAGAGTTCATCTTCTAACAATGGGCTGGTTTCTAACCCTTTTAAATATTTTCGTTGATTTTTAAAGGTTGCTTCATTTATTACCAGTGGCTTACACATCTTTAAAATTTCTTGGCTTTTAAATTCGCCTTGTTTTAGGGATTCTTCTAAATGAGTAAGTCCCCAAATTTCGCAAAACCGGCGATTAAAATACAAAATTTCATCACTTTGATGATCTACCACATAAAACGCCAAGGGAGACGCGCCAGCCATTGCTCGCAATACTGCTTCTTGCCATTGTAGTTTATCTTGAACTCGCACTCTTTCTGTGATGTCGCTGGCGCAGCCAAGGATTTGTTTTGGTTTACCTTCTGGGGTGCGATTAAATAAGGTTTCATTGGCTTGAAAATAGCGCCATTCTCCGCTTTTATGTCTCATGCGGAATTCAATCGAGAAAATGTCTCCATTTCTGATACTTATTTCTGGTTTATACCAAGCCTTTTGTTGTGCATAATCATCAGGATGCAGTAAGTTTTTGAGGAGATTTTCTCCCATTTCTTGGATTTCTTGAGGAGAATAACCGAGAGATTGGATGACAAAAGAATTGATATAAATATTCTTTTTTTCTACAAGATCATAGACATATAAAATTGCTGGGTTGGTATCAGTGATTTTTTCGATAAAATGTTGACTTTCTTTTAAGGCAAGTTCGGCTTGTTTTCGCTCAGAAATTTCTTGCTGTAATCGCTGGTTTGTTGCTTTTAGTTTTGCTGTTCTTTCTGTTACTAATTGCTCTAGGTGATGTTGATAGCGGTGGAGTTCTTGTTCAACTTGTTTGCGCCGGGTAATATCCATAGCCGTACCGAGAGTTTGTTGGGGTTTATCTTCGGAATTTCGCCGAAAAACTGTATCTCGACTGTATAACCAGCGCCATTCCCCATTTTTTGCCCTTAGCCGATATTCTGTCTCGACAATTTCTCCATCTTTAGCATAGTTTAATCGCGCCATATTTTCATAAAGTTTTTGCCGGTCTTCGGGATGAAGAAGCAGGGCAAAAAAGTTATTTCTCATTGTTTGTACTTCTTCAGGAGAATAACCGAGTATCTTATTAATTTGACCATTTGCATAAATATTTTCCTGTTTGATTACGTCATAAATGTATAAAATTGTCGGTGTTGCTTCAGAAATTTGTTGAATTAAACGCTGATTTTCCCAAAGCGCATTTTCCACTAGTCGATGTTGAGTTACATCTTGATTAATAGAAATCGCCCCTATGTTTTCTCCTTGTTCGCTTTGCAAAGGAACGGCGGAAATTAGCAGGGTTTTTCTTTGGCCGGTAAAACTTTGAATGTTCACTAATTTATTGAGAGTTTTTTCGCCGTTGTTAAAGGCTTTTACTAAAGGCCATTCTTCCGGTTTTAGGCGTTTATTTGTGTCTAGCCACCACCCCAGAAATGGGGAATTTTTATCCTCGTTTATCTGGCAAGTTGCTAATTTTAAAGAGCAATCAGTTTCAGCCAGTTTTAAACGCGACTGTCTTAAGCTTTCGGGAAAATCCCAAATATTTTGAATGGCCAAATTAATCTGCACATTCCCTTCTTTATCGGCTATCCAAACTCCGACGGGAAGGCTATTTAAAACGTTATGTAATAAGGCTTGATTTTGCCGCAGAGCGGTTTCTGCTTTTTTATTTGAGGTGATATCTCGGCAGGTATAAAGGAGGGTTCCCTGTCTGATATTTACTCGTTTTATTGTAACCAGTAATGTATGTAAAATGCCTTCTGTATCAGTAATGCTATGTTCGATATTGTGAATTACTTCAATTTCTTTTTCAGCAATAAATGGAATAATAAAATTTTTAAAAAAATCTCTTCCCAACAAATCAGAAACTTCTAAAATTTCGCATTTCTCTTGAGAAAAGTAGTTAAAAATTGTTTCAAGATTCGGGCAAATAAAGGTGAATTTTCCCTGATCATCGGTGATAAAAATTGTATCGGAAATTTCTCGAAAAACCAGTCTTTGAAGGGCAACGGATTCTTGTAAATCAATTGCGGTTTGTTTTGTGGTGGTTATATCTTCACAAACCATATAAATTACACGCAAGTCTGGCTCACCGGCACTTTCAACAACTACACTCACCCACAAAAAATTGCCTTCGCTGGTTTGCAGTTGAGCTTCCCAGGTAGCGGGGATAGGTAAACACCGGCTACTAAGGCTAAAGTTATGTTGAAAAACTGGCCGGCAGTTTGGATGAATCAAGTTAAAAATTGAGCGGTTAACTAATTGCTCTGGGGTGTATCCTAGACGTTGAGATCCTTTAGGGTTAATTGAGAGAATTATTCCCCTCGCATCAAGGGTAAAGTAAATACTGCTAAGCTTTTCATAAAGCAGTCGGTAGTGGTGAAGTTCCGTTTGCAATTGTTGGCAAGTATCAGCGGTTGAAGTTAAGTTAGTTTCTGAACTTTTCAAAGGCTCGTTTGGAGTAAAGCCGGCGCGGTTGTTCATAGTCAATGCTTTTTGTTGAAAATCTTTTGCTCAGAGCTTTTGGTTAAAAGCTTTCACACTCAATTTTAGGGATTCGTGATTTTTTCTTTTTCTAACCAACCTAGCTATAGTTTAATACAAATTTTTCTGGCAGCGAAAATAAAGTAAGTTGATTCAAGCATTGTTATGTCAGAGTAGGTTCTAGGTTTTCTCTAATCATAAAGGTTATCTTGAAAACCCGGTTTCTCTGCCTGAGCAAAGGATAATTTTTGTTGCTTGACAGCTTATCAAATAAAATCGGCTAATTAATTCTCTTTTGAGACGTAATTAGCCGAAACTTGTTAAAAAATAGAAATTTGCAGGAGTTTTCTTAGTTAGACACTTCCGACATCTCGATTACCCGTCCGTCGATATCTTTAACCAAAAAGTTGAGGGGCTTTTCGCGGCGGATTTTATACTTGACTCCGCGTGTTTGGACGCGCAGCAGCAAACGTTCTAAACATTCATTATCAAAGCAAACATGACGCTGGCGGTCTTTTTGACCAGGACTTGCGCCGGAGATAATATGCAATTGGGTGTTTTTTTGGAGTTGATACCACAAGCCATCGGGCGTACTGGTTTTAGTTGTGGGGCTGACGTTGGCCGCTGACATATAAAATGGATCAAGGCCATTGGTGCTGAGAGTTTGTTCGTAGTTGTAATAATAATGCAAGGGAACATCAGCCACCGGCAGATCCAGCAAGCCTTCATAAAACTGACGAGCAAGTTCAAGGTCAGACACCATAACGGTGTACACTTTTGGGGCGCTTGTCAAAAACATCCACATTGCCCCTGCATAGGCAGCGAGGAGCATGACCATAATCCCCTGAGTGGAAAAAAGAGTGTCTAGGGGAAACGATGCCAAAATGGGACTGAAAACAGGAGCGAAGAAAACTGTTAGAACCATGTAGCAATGGGGGATGAAGAATTCAACCGGCTGCCGGTGTGTGGGTGTGTGAAGGTTATTCGGACATAACCATAGCACCTATGACGATTCTATCAACTCGGTGGGTTGCGATGCGCGGATAAAATGATTTTTCAGAGTCTTGGGCTATTTTAATAAAACCTCACCCCGCCTTATCTCCAAAATCTAACAGGCGAAAGGTTTCTCCTTTGTTTTTTCCCTCCCATCTTGAGGGCAGGGGCGTAGGGGGGTAGGCGACAGAATTTGCAAAGGCATCAGCACCTTGCTCTAGCACCGCTATTTTTAGGACAGAATAAAAGTTATAGTTACTTTAAACTCAAAGTCTAGGAGTAGGGTTGTATTGTGCGAACACCTAATTTACCAGAAAGCAACCACCCGATCATTAAATCGCTTTTTCATTTCAGCGATGCTGACTTGCTGACCTTATTTCAGCGTCACCCGGAGCAAGGAAAGTATTTTACAGCGATTTTTTGCCGGTACAGTCCAATTGTCTATATGTTAATTTCTCAAGCTTGTAAGTCGCCGGTGCAAGCAGAATACCTCTACGCTAAGACTTGGCGGCATATTTTTTATGAATTTGGCTCTTTAGATTTACGCGTTTCTGATGAGCCTGGGGGTTCGGTTTTGACGCTGCAAAATTGGTTAATTAATACGACGGCTGTCTGCGTCAATGGCATGGACTTACCGCCGGTGGAATCTATTCAATATAATGTCGAAATTGCTTCGCCCCCGTTGTGGTGTTATTTACAGCAAGCCCTTGATTTACTTCCCCCTTTGCAGCGGATTATTGTTTTAATGTCTCAAACCTTTGGCTGGAGTGAATCTCGCATTGCCGCTTACCTACAAGCCGAAGGAGAAGAAATTTCTCCGGCTGAAGTACGGCAGTTGTTGGAAGACGGTTGTAGGCGTATTCAAGATACCTTACCTGCTGATATTCATACAATATATTTAGACCAACCGGTGGGGGTTATCTAAACAAAAGAATTTTTTTTTCTCAACTTTAATGGCAGCTAAACAAAGAACCAATTTCAAGTTATATCTGCTAGAGGATGCGGTTTATTTTCCACTGCTAAAAACCTTAGCTTCCCCCAATTATTGCCGACAATCTCGACAACTTGACGTTAGGAATGAAAAAAAGATTGTAGATGTCAAATCATGCAAAAATTGCGAAAAATTTGGATAGGAAGTGTCTTAATTAGCTTATCGGTTTTTGTCTTGGGGGTTTACTATCCCCTCGCCAACAAAAACAGCGAAGTTGAAAAAGACTACTCCCTCGAAAGCCTCACCCTAACTCCAAACCCCAAAGTTCCAAAAAAGTTTTCTGAGTCTGCTTGGGGTAATGTGGGTGCCGGTGGCTACCAAGCAGCAGCGCAGTGGATGGCTGCCAATAATACCAAAAGCAGAAAACTCGATGATTGGCAAAAATACTATCTCCGCCCTCATTTTGGCGATTTGGTAGATCAAGTTGATGTGATTTATAATGCTACTCTACCCGATGAATGGGTGGCTGCCAGCTTTCGCGTCGATTTGAGCAAGTCTAACGCTCAAGTTTATGGTAACAAAATTTATATTAGCGGCCCCTACAAACCCCGCGATGACCGGCAGCTTATTTTACTCGCCCATGAATTAGTTCATGTGCGCCAGTATCACGAGTTGGGGAGTTTAGATAAGTTTGGCTATCAGTATTTTAAAGAATATGAACGGGCTGGGCAAGTTTATAAACATAATCGCATGGAACAAGAAGCTTTTAAGTTTGAACGGATCTTTGCTATCTGGTTAATTCAGCAAAGGGCTCGTTATCCCCAACAGTAGCCTTTAGCGATATAATATGGGCTGATAGCCAGGGGGCTTGCGGGAACTCTCATCAAGGGTTTTGTTTCTATTTTTGTATTGCCGTTGTGTTTTGTTCTTTGGGTTATTTAGTATGAAACGTTCGCTCTTTTCTGTGGTGGTTGCTTTGGTTTTTGCTTGGCTGGTGGCTTTTGCTGCAACACCGGCTTTTGCTGCCACACCGGCCACTCCCCACCGTATTGATGTTTCTGTTAAAAAAATTCCGCCCGTTAACAATCTCAGTCAGGTTCGCGGCTCTTTGCTCAGTGTTTGGGTGGCTGCCGATCATTCGGGCGACACTTTGGGATGCCGGTGTGTCAGTTGTTTGGGTTTAGCAGGAAGTTATAACTTGCCGGTGTAATTGATTTTTTTAACCCAGACACCCAAAAAGTTTTATTTCCTCAAAAGCTTGAAATCCAGGGTTTTTAAAAACTCTGGATTTTGATTTTTAGGTAAATTGAAATTTAGCAAAGCTTGACAGCAATTGAGTTTGAGACGTTATCAAAAAAATCAAACTCGCTTAAATTACTAACAATTAGACATTTAACCAGGTTTCATCAAATTTAGTGCTGGGAAGAATAACGCTAACAGTAGTGCCTTTTTTAAGTTGGCTTTCGATGCGAATTTGTCCGTGATGATTTTCGACTATCGCACCGGCTATAGCTAATCCTAACCCAGAACCAGCCGCACTGCTATGGCTGCGGGCAGGATCGGCTCGGTAAAAGCGATTGAATAAATGGGGCAAAGCTTCCGAAGGAATGCCGGTGCCGGTGTCTGTAATTTTGATGTGCAGGTAAAGATTATTGCTGTTTCTGGCCGGGGTACTTTCCAATTCAATCAAAATTTTTCCACCGGCAGGAGTATGTTGCAGGGCATTATTTACTAAATTCGTAAAAAGTCTCGCCAGTTGATCCCAATCTCCTTTTACGATGAAGGCATTTCCCGGCAGATTAGCAATTTGCAGCTTATTAAGGATTAGTAGCGGCGGGTCTTTAATATCCAAATGTAAATTGACGTTTTTTTCCTTAGCGCTGAGCAGTTGTTCTTCGATCACTTCCATCAGTAAAGCATCAAGCGGAACTTCTTCCCGCGTTTGATTAATATTCCCGCTGTCTTGTCTGGCTAAAAACAGCAAGTCATCCACAAGCCGGCCTAATCTTCGCGTCAGCCGTTCGATAATTTGCCATTGTTGCCGGTTTTGGCTGTCAATTTCTGGGTCAGATAAAGCAACTTGAACATTAGTTTGGATAATCGCTATCGGGTTTCTCAATTCGTGGGAGGCGTCGGCGGTAAATTGTTTGAGTCTTTGGTACGATTCTCGCACCGGCTCTATCGCCAACCCCGATAATAACCAGCCAATAAAAGCTACTGAAATCACCATTAAACTAATGCCGATGCTGAGGTCAGCAATTAACTGCCGGCTGGGTTTTGTAACTTCAAACCAAGGATGACTGGCTCTTAAATATCCTAAAACTTGCCGGTTGATTTCGATTCGTTCTGTAACTTGCCGCAGCAGTTGTCCGTTGGGAAGTTGTACTGTTTTTCCCGCCCGATTTGGATACAGTTCACTTGTACCGGCAACCGCTAAAGTTGTCCACAATAAATCGCCGGTGGGACTAAACCATTCTAAGTCGATGTGGTCGTCTTCTAAAGTTTGGGTATTGTCTCGAAAACTTGCTTCTATATTTATTCGCAGTTTTCCTTGCTCTGCCCTTCCCGCATTCAACGGTTCAATAACGAGAGAACGTTCTACCACTTCCACAACGTGGTTTAAGGTGTCGTCTATCCTTTCAATCAAGGTGGTTCGGACGTATAAATATACGCCGGTGGCAAATAACAACAGCAATACAGCCGTCACGGCTGTGTACCAAAGGGCTAAACGCCGGCGTGTGGTTTGAAACATAAAAACCTTGTAATTATTCGCTTCTCAATGTTATAAGCCAAAACTCAATCAACCTTTTTTTTTCTGTCGTTATTTCCCGTTTTCATATTCTGGCAAAAAAACACCCTTTTTCAAAGAAACCGGTTTTTAAGTCTCATAAAGTTTCTCTCTAGCTGTTTTTTCCCGCAAGGCGGACAAACCCTACTATAAACGAGCTTTTGATAAGTCTGGCTTTTACCCTTTCTTCTTTCCTATCTAATTTTTCTATCAATTTTGGCAAAATTTTTCCTAATTATTGCAAATAATTATCAATTACGGCCACGAGCGATTAAGGGGTTGACAAATTTTGTGCTTTGTGGTTACTTAATTATTAAATGTAGAATTTTATATTTTTTACCAAAAATTTCTGTAAACGCGGCTTTGCCGTTTTTTTTGTGCCAAAACCCTTAAAACCTCGTTTTCCCTAAGTCGAAGTGAGTCCGCTTAAGAAGTTGGTCTCTCACGAGGTAAAAACCTGAGTAAAAATACTTACATTGACAATCTTAAAAAAATATGGTAATAGCAGACGAAAGTAAATTAGGGATTCTACTTAATGAAATCCCCAACAAGAATAAATGTTTGTCGAATGAGTGCCGGTGGGCCAATTGATTCTCCCAGAAGTCGAGATATCAACCCGCGCTTACTCTAGGTCATCAAATAACTCATCCGGTACTACACACTCAGATACGATAGCAAGTTCCGCTTCAACTGCTCGCTTAATCAACACTAGGCAAGCTTCATTGCCGAGAGTGCTTATCTGTTTGATGATTTCGTTGGTTAATTCGAGTTTGGTTGGGTGCATGGTTGTCTATAAATAAATTTCAGTAAAACATCAAAATTAACAGAAAGTTAAAGTGCAAGAAAATTCTCAAACCAAACATTGATTTCAGTTCCAGAAGTTAACGCGGGGAGAAAAGTATAACACTCTCCAGTCGCGAAAAATTGAGCAAAAGAATTATTAACCGTATTTGGATAATTCACAATAATGGGTGCGTAGCGCGTGGCAGATGGTCGCCAATTAATAGGTAGTGTAAATATGGGGGAAAATTGCCCCATTCCCGCCTGAAAAGTTATTTTGGCAGCACCACAAATAAACACCCCAGTAGTGCTACGTCTTAAAGCTAGAGGGTTTGGGCCGGCGCTCCATCCAGTGTTATAAGCGGGGCTTGTCCATTGGCTCGTGTAGTGATCATGCGTTGCCGGTGGGTAAGTTGCGGGTTTATTTGATATTTCTTCCCACGTTGGCACTTTTTTCTGGTTTAAATCAATTATCTGCATAAAGATTAGCTCTCCACCGTAACTAATACAGTTGTTGCCGCGCCGCTAGAAATAGCGGTTACCAATCCCAGAGTTTCTGGGATAGCAAAGTTCCCCGGTGGTAGGGGGAAAGAGTATAAACTTGTGGTCGCATTACCACCCAAACAAATAAAAACGGGTACAGTGCCATTATTATAAATACTCACCCGTCGCCAATCGACAGCAGTTGTTTCAGATGCAAGGGTTGCCGCCGCGCCTTCTGTCGAAATAGGTACAGTTGTTTGAGCACTTGGCGGCGTTACCGTCCTAGATGCACCGGACGCGGCGCGAACGGCTCGCAATAAGTTTGCATTGATTGTGTTTGCCGCCGGCGTTGCCGCTGCCGTGCCCAAAACACTCTCAATACCATCTGTGAATCCTTCCAACTGATCTACAAAACCGGCAATTGCACCTAAGCGCGCAAGTAAAGAGCCGGTGCTGCTTGCAGCGTCGCCGGTTGTTCCGATTGCAGCTTCCAAACCATCAACAAGAGCCGCAATTGCACCTAAGCGCGCAAGTAAAGAGCCGGCGGCGTTTGCTACATCTGCCGGCGTGCCTACCGCAGTTTCTAACCCATCAATATTTGTATTGATTGTTGTTAACGTGCTGTTTGCGTCATTTACTGGTACTAGAGAATAAATACTCGTCATTATTTCCTCTTAAAAATAATGTCCAAAACTACAGCAAGCAAACCCGCACCAATGGTAAAAAATGCCCACGTTAAAAACTCAAGTTTTGTGTTAATTGCTGAAAGCTGGGAACTAACAACACTTTTAAAATCATCTATTCGGCGCTCGTTTTGATAGGCTTTCTCAGCGGTTATCGCATCGTGTTTCTCCAATTTATCAAGCCGTAGATTTACATATTCATCTGGTGTGAGACTCATGGTTTTATTTCGAGCGAGTTTGAAATTTGGCCGTCATGCCAGAAGACTTCAAGGGTTATATCTTTAAAATACTTAGGAACTTGAATTTCCCACATATATTGATTCACCCCCTCTATTTTTGGGGCCACTATAAAGTTGAGGTTGTTAATCTTCAAAAATTGGCGGTAAATTAAACCGGCACCAGTGAAGGTTGTTTGAGAGTCTGGGAAGAAAGAGGAATAAACGTTAAAAGTGCCCCCCCAGTTCCAATTTTTTCCCTCGCTTTGAGTGCATGACGTACCAACCAAAAAAACAGAACTGGGTGATAAGCCTGTCTGCGATGGTATAGGCTGAAAGCGCTCTATACCATCCGACCCTAAAAATGTTTGAGAAGCTAAAGTGATTCGTCTTGCTAAATTCCAAGTTAAATTAGAATTCTCAAGAATGAGAGAGGAACCCCAAGGCAAGGTCATAAGCCTCTGTTAAATAAACTCTAGGGTCAAAACCGGCGTCGCTTAAAGCGTCCATACAGTCATCTACGCTTTGATTGTTTAGCGGGTTTTCTAACATTGCCGCAAGAGTTAACCCGCTAGTAACAATTTTGTTGAAATTATGCCAATTATCACCGTTAATTTCAGGAATGATTAATGTTGTAAAATCTTCCATTAGCTCAAGCTAGTAAGTTGGGGAATAACTTTCAAAGAGCGAGTGGTATTTGCTGCTGTAACCCATGTATTTAAGCCGGCATTACCTTTGATTGCAGTTGAAGCGGCTTCAAAAGTTTCTATTGCACTGCCGGCCTCTTGACCAAACGGCGCGCTTACTGACTGAGACGGGTAACTGGTGTAGCTAATGTTTGTAAACCGGCTAGTTTGCTGGGTTCCCGTTGCGTCTTTATTTTTAAGCAACACTTTAGCAAACTTAAATTTGTTGGCAGCAATTGCCGTCCACACTTCAGTCCCGGCGGGTGGAGTTGTTAGACCGTTTACAGTCGTTCTTGCTCGACTACCTAAAGCCGCAATAATTAACCCTACCATTTCTGTCGCCGTTTCTTTTTGAACTCCTGCTGTTCCGCCCGTAATAGAGGGAGCGTTAGGGCCTAATATTTGACATTTCAAAACAGTATTAGCAGCTGCTGCTACCCCAAAGGGCTTGATATATCCGTCAATCCGATCTGTAACGACTCGTCCGCCATTCATTTTTCCCCTAAATGCTGTTTGCTTGGCTTCTCTTGTTAGTGCTCGCCATGCTTCTAAAGCGGTTTTTGCTGCTTGTAATTCTGCCGCGCGCTCAATATCGGTAAATCGTGCCATAAATTCAAAGTCTTGTTAATTGTTCTTACAATCCAACACTACCAACAGTTTTGAGATTTTAAAGATTATCAGACAAGTTAAACTTGTCCGACGAGTGATCATACGTTCTCACCGGCCGGCTCAAAAACTTTACCGGTCAACCTGCTATAAAGCTGTACCGGGTTAACAAGCCCGTCTATATGCAGAATTGCGTAAGCAAACCTAACATCTGCTATCGGTCTTTTTCGCTTAGCGTTTCGTTGCTTGCCAAAAACTAACTTTTTAGGCGGAACGGTGGGAAATGCAGTCATCTCATCATCACGATTCATTTTGTCAAGAATCGCTGGTTTAATTACATGGTTTCTAATTAACAAAACTTTTTCTATCAAGTTTCTAGCATCTGTTTCAGAACGTGCGAGCAGCCTAAAATCGTACCCCTCCTCTTTGTCTAGGTAAAGATACTTTTCTTTACCTTTTTTGAATATATAACCACCGTTCGCACCGAAAATCTGTTCTATTTTCTTCGCTAGTATCCCTGCTTTTGCTTCTGTCATTGTCTCGGATGTTTCGTCATTTAATCGAAAAGAACACTCTAACCATAGCGGCGAAAAACCATCATCTACATCTGCTGAGTCTTCTAAGAAAAACAGCTTTACTTGCGGTCTGTGAATTATTCCAGAATCAGCCGCCGGAATACCTAAAATCGGCGGATGTTCATCTTGAAAAGTTGACTCACTGTTTATTAAAAAGTGAAACAGCAAAATACGCATGATTGTCATGCTTGCTGTATCTTTGTCTTGATGCGTGCAAGCATACTTTAGATTTGTTTCGGGAATGTTTAAATTTAAGTCGTTGTCTACATCTACATTGCGGAAATATTTTAAAACCTTTTTGTTTTCAAATTTTCTGAGTAAATCTTGCAGATGCTCAAAAGGCGAAAAATTATCAGGTATTGCCATTTGTACCTCTTATGGTTTTTCACTAATTAACAAAGGTGTTGCACCGGCTGTGCTATTGGTTTTGGCTTCTGTTTCTGTAGCCGTTGTTTTGGCGGGCGTTGGTGCCGGTATTCCGGTTTTTTCCTCTTTATCAAGCAACTCTTTAAAGTCGTCAATTTCTTTTTGTATCTGAGAAACTTGTTGCTGAGATGAAATAACCTCTTGCGCTACTTGGTCGGTAGTTTCTACTCCCTGCTGGGATTTTTCAGCGAACCTACTAAACGGATTACTAAAGAATGGTTGAGGGTTCATCCAATTAAAAGCAGACTCCGAAACTTCTCCCCACTTTTTAAGAGCATTTCCGATGCGTGCAACTTTTCCGCCGACTATTTCCAACGCGCTGAGAATTGATTGATTCAAACTTTGAATACTTCCTAACAAGTTAGCCGCCGCCTGATAAATTCTGTTGTATTTATTCCATTGTTTCTTCAATTCTGAATTAGTCTCTTTACCAATAAACCCGTCAACAAGGCCATTAAAAGCACCACTAACAGCCGGCCCTATGTCGATAGGTTCATCCTCTACTCCTCTTAACCCCAGAGCATTACCGCCGGCAGTAAGCAAACTATTAGCCATGCTTATTAATGATGAGCCTAATTGATTTGATAACATGGCTGCGTTATGAATTGTGCTAACTAGAATTAGTAAATTTAACACTCTATCAAACTGTATCCATTTTAAAAACTTTCCTACTACCTCTGACAATTTTGTCAGTGATTCCTTTACAGCTTTCACAGCTTCATCTAGCAGGTTTAAAGCGGGCCTTAGCCATGCTTCTAAAGCTGCAAAACCGTTTTTTACTCCTATTAAAATATCGTCGGCAACTTGAGACAATTTAGCTGAGAGGCTTGCAATATTACTATTAATTGCGCTTGCAGCCGTGTTTACAGTGCTAACGGTATTACTATTAATTGCATTTGCAGCCGTGTTTACAGTGCTAACGGTATTACTATTAATTGCATTTGCAGCCGTGTTTACAGTGCTAACGGTATTGGTATTAATTGCGTTTGTAGCCGTATTTACAGCGCTTACAGTGTTTGTATTGATGGCATTGGTAGCCGTATTTACTGCGTTTACAGTGTTTGTATTGATGCTATTGGTAGCCGTATTTACAGCGCTTACAGTGTTTGTATTGATGCTATTGGTAGCCGTATTTACTGCACTAGAAGTATTGCTGTTAATACTACTAATGGCATTATTCACGACGGTAGTAGTGTTTGCGTTTATATTTTGAATGCTTGAACTATTGAGAGAGATATTATTAACAGTATTTTGTAAAGTCGTAATTTGACCTTTCTGTTGTTGAAGCTGTTGCATAATTGGCGACAAATCACAGGGCATTTCTTCATCCTCTCTTTGTGGGGTGTTCCAAGTATCTGTTTTTTTCCATCTTTGTTTAAAAGGGTCATCTCCATTTATTTCATGTGAAGGATAAGAGTAATCTGGAAAAACTAGAGGCTCATCCGGTATCACATAACGCACAAATCTTGAGATGGCTGGAATAGGGCGAAAAGTCACGTTTACCCATCGGAACCCATTCCACCATAAAAATTGTTGAGGAGAATAAGGATCATTGTTACTAGCTGCATATAACGGATTTTTTAACGTCGCGTCTTGTCCTTTGAAGTCAAGTTTTTTTATTGTTAAAACGCTGGTAGCAGAGAAAGTGAGTAATTGTCCCATGTCGTACTCTACATACCATTGATTTAACCAACTCCAATATTGCCCCGAACTTCTATTTAGGTGTTGCCCTGGATTGTTGGGCATCCATACACTGCCATACCTTTTTATCTGTATCGGCTCTACAGTAGTCGTATATTGGCTGTCTATTTGAAGGTGCAAATGATAGGGAAAATAACCCACAAATATGTTATAAACACAGCCAGCCCCTACACCATCGTTTTGTGACCCGTTAGGATAACTCAAGTGAACAAAACCGCTTGCTGATATTCCGCTTATTTCAACACTTGAAGTTATCGAACCAGACCCCGGTGGGTAAGGCTGTCCAGGTGCCGGTGCCGGTGGTAGGGGAGTCTCTCTCTCGCCTCCATCTTTTTCAATGGGACGATCTAATTCTTTCTCTAAACTTACCGGCCCGTCTAGTTGAGAATCTCTAATAATTGTTGGGTCTATCCAGTTAAGGATCGCTTTCCCTATTCCCCAGCCAACTTGAAAGGCGGTGATAGCGCTGGAAATTTTACCGGCAGCGCCTAAAGCGGTTTTTGCTATTACACCTTTTCCCACAGAAGTAGAAGCGCCTGTAATTCCCGGTTTTAACCCCGGTGGCGGGCCTTTCATTGGGCTAGATAAAGGCGTTTTTGGGTTTTTCCAAGGTTGCCAAGTTATCCCTTTTCCTAACTCCCTATTGCGTGCGGCTTGTTCTGCTATTTTGGCTTGTTGGGCATAGGTAGACGCGGGCTGAGAGCCAAAACCGGGATTTTTACCGCCATACTGTTGAGCCATTCTTTGTTGCCAAGAAAGGCCGGCACCTTTCCCTCCAAACATCCCGTTACCTACATAAGGTTTAGATGGGGGTCTCTTGGGAAAATTAACAACGTTTGGCGAGTTGTTTTTGGGGAATTGTATTACATTGTTACCCCTAAGCGGTGGCGGGTTTCTAACGGGGTGGTTCCTCATATTTTACCGCCATGTTTTTACTAAAAGGGTTACTGTCGTGTCAGACTGAAAAAATAACTGTTTTGATTTTGTGGGGTAAATTGCTGAGTGTTCTTCTGAGTGAGCGGGTAAATAATCAAATAAATTATCTGATAAATCATTCAGGCTCCAAGCCCATTTTATCGGGGCGACAATTTCACCACCGGCCCCTCTACATTTAAAGGAATAGGCTTGCGTATTGTCTGGTAGGCTAAAGGTGTGAGGTTGGTTCGCAGTAAGGGTTACAAGACTTCTGTACTCTACCAAGTTAGCAATATCTGAAAATTGCTGATAGCCTTCTTCATAAGCAGCCATAAAAAATGATATTGAATCATCGGCACTTAATGAACACTTACCCCAGATGTGAGTGCCGTTTTGAACCATAAGGCTCGGATTGTTTGTTAATATCTCTAATAAGTTTACTTCTTGATGTGGTTTTCGATGAAATAGCGGCACGGAAAACTTATATTTTTTCTCTCCATTCAACCCTTCACTAAAATAAATTTCTAAAAGTTTGTGAGGGAAGTTTTCGGAAACTAAATTGTATTGATATTGCTCGATTTCCGTTTCGGAATAATAGGGCTTTTGTTCTGTAGGTGCCGGTTTGGCAAACTTTAACTCTTGAATGCTAGGAAGCTTTGCGAACAGCCTCATATCAAACAAATAGCCCTCTAATGGGATGCTGTCTTTAATTGATGGAGTATAAAGCAAAACCTCTTGATTGATGGAGGTAATCTCAGGGCTTAGATTTCTATTTAAAAAGACCGGCTCTAATGGCATACTAACCCCCAAAGGCTTTAATAAGAGTCTGTTCTTTATAAAGTTTCGCATTCATAATTAATAGGGGTGCGTCACAAAACGACCGTATTTCACACTTTTTGAACAGTCGTTAGTTTTGCGGGTTTTGTTAGGGCAAAATTGTAAATAAAGCCATCTGATAATCAAAGTCTAAAAAACACCCCTTTTTTGTATGAATATTGGTTATGCTCGCGTTTCAACAAATGACCAAAACCTCCACTTGCAGTTAGACGCTCTCAACAAGGCCGGCTGTGAGAAGATTTTTACAGATGAGATGACCGGCTCAAAGATGGATCGCCCTGGTTTAGACGCGGCGCTGGCTTACCTCAGAGAGGGTGATAGGTTGATAATTTGGAAGATTGACAGGATAGGGCGAAACAGTAGAGGCGTGCTGGCTTTTGTTGATGAGATTGAGGCTAAGGGCTGTTTTCTGTCTTCAATAACAGAGGGTGGAGGCACCGGCACCCCTACGGAGAAATTTTTTCTTGCCATGTTGACGGCGTTCGCAGAATTGGAGCGAGGCAACTTGATTGAGCGGACAAATGCCGGTCTTGCAGCGGCTAGGGCACGGGGTAGGTTTGGCGGGCGTCCGCGAAAACTTTCCCCCCAACAAGAGAAAGGTTTGCTTGCGATGCTTGCCAATCCTGAAAATTCTATCAGTGAGATTGCTGAGGCGTTTGGTCTTAGTCGGACGTCTGTCTACACTTATTTAAAAAGAAACAACCG